>CAZAUU010000023.1:0-34048 GCA_964488405.1 uncultured Phocaeicola sp. | reverse complement strand
CGACATCTTCGTCGTCACATGCCGTAAAAAACAGGCTGCTTGTCAGGAACAGGCCCGTAGCCAAAGCCCATGTAAAATGTTTCATCTTCATTTGTTTTGATTTTTAAGATGGTTACTAAATAATATAATTAATGTAGGATTTCTCATCTGTTTAGGTCTTCTGTTTTCTCAACCTCCAAAATAGACACGGAACTTACCATAAAAAGCCCGTCCTGCCTTTTGCAGGCTGAAGTTGTCGTACAGCTTCTCGTCGGTGAAGTTGCGGCATTCCAGCGAGATGTTATACCGCCCGTTCTTCAGCGAGTAGCCGATGGTGAGGTTGTGCGACAACTGTTCGGGCACGTAGCTCTTGGTGGCCGGGTTGCCCAACCCCTCCCAATAGAGGGGGAACTCATGCTGGTAAAACCCGTCATAGCCGACGGTCAGCACATTGCCCTTGCCGAAAAGGTCGTGCCAGGTGAAGTTGGCGTCGAAGTTGGCAAAGGTGTAGGGCTGGTTGGGGAGTCGTTGCCCGTAACTGTAGCTTTCCTGCGACGTACCTTCGGCCAAGTAACGCTCGGCATCGCGGGCATTGAGGTTGTTGAAGGTGCCCCCCACACTGAACCAGCGGGCATAGCTGTAGCGCAGCGTTACGTTGAATCCCTTGGTTTTTACCCGTCCGTGGTTCTCGTAGTAGCCGTAGCTCATCCCGCTTATACTGCTCAGTCCGCGCTTAATGTAATCCTTCGTGTCGCGGTAGATGAGACTTCCCTCCACATACAGCCCGTGCTTACCGAACTGGCGGGTGTAACTGAGGTTGAAGTTGAGGTTGTCGCTCTTCTCAGGTTTCAGGTCGGTTTTCCCGGCTTCGAGGTCTTCGTCGCCGAAAAGCTCGTCGGTGGTGGGCAGGCGATATGCCTTCTCGTAAGAGAGTTTGGCTTGCAGCCCGTCAAGGATGAAATAGGTCCCTGCCGCCCCGTAGCCTAAGGAGTTGGTGTGACGCGAGTAATTGATGTAGTTGCCCACGCCATCGCTGCTCTGCGAGACAGGCCCTTCATTGTATTGGTTGTAGTACTTGCCGAAGACCGACATGTTCCAATGCTCCGATGGCATCAGTCGGTAGGACAGGCCGGTGATGTTCTTGCGCGTGAGCTTGGGGATGTCGAAGTCGGTGATGGAGGACGTTCCTTCCACGTGGGAACGGGTGGTGCGCTTGAAGGCGCTGGTCACGTGGTTGAGCGTGAAGTTGTGAACCGTCCCGATGCGGTAGTTGGCCGTGAAGGAAGCGTTCCAGTTGGTGTTCTTCGACTCGTTGTCCTGGTAGGACTGTTCGCCGGCAGTGCCGGTATATTTGCTCTCGCCGAGCCAGTTGTACTTGTAGGTGACAGTGTCGATGTTCTGGGTCAGGTTGTGGTTGTAATTGGCTGTGAGCGCCACGTCCAGTCCCTTGACGAAGAGGTCCTTCTTGCTGTACTCCAACGAAGGTACGTACGAGTGTCCCTTGCGGTGCTTCTGTCCGAAGACGATGTACTGGTACACGCCCGTCTGAATTTCCTTGTAGAAGTTGCTGTAGGTGAAGCTCAGCATCAGGCGGTCGGCCCACGACTTGTCCACCACGCCCACCTTGCCGATGACGGCCTCGTTGTGGAACCGGTCGTTGAAGCGGCGCACGTGGTAAATCTTGCTGCGGTCGGTGTTTTCAGTTATGCCGTCTTCGCCGAACTCAGTGATGTAGTTGTCGATGTAATAGTCGTTATCCGAATAGTTCTGGAAGGCATTGATTTCGTATGTCAACCCGTTGCCGAACGTCTGTCCGAAGTGCACATACGACTTGTGCGTATTAAACGAGCCGTAGGAATAGGACGCATCCAGGAACCAGCGGCGACGGTGCTTGTTGGTGACGATGTTCACTACGCCGCCCAGGGCATCGGTACCGAAGCCCACGGGCACCACTCCCTTGTACACCTCGATGCGTTCCGCGTAGTTGGCGGGCAGGTTGTTAATGTCGAAAGCCTGTCCGCTCCCTTCCTGCGGCACGCCGTCGATGAATATCTTCACATGGCTGCCGCTGAACCCGTCGAGCATCAGTTTCATGTCCGAACCGACGCCTCCCGATTCGCGCAGTTTCACTCCCGGTGCTTTCGTCAGGGCATCGGCAATGGTCTTTGTGGTGTTTTGAAGCTCCGTGGCATCAATCGCCACGGCATTGAAGGCCGAGCGTTTCACACGTCCCACGCCGTCGGCCGTGACGACCACTTCATCCAGCTTCTGGTCTTCAGGGCGGAGAACAACAGTCTGCTGCATACGCTCCCCATTATCCGCAAGCGTGATTTGTTTCTTGTAAGTTTCGAATCCGATAGCGGACACAGTCAAGGTATAAGTTCCGGCTGGAGCCTTTATATGATAAATTCCTCTTTCATCGGTGGTTCCACCGTAGCCCGTGCCTTCCAGCCAGACCGTGGCAAAGTCAATGATGCTCTTATCCGTGGAAACGACCTTTCCTGACAACAATACCCCTTTTTGCGATGTCATCCGTTTTTGTGCTGAAACAGAATGCAAACATATTAGCATTCCTAACAATATGAAGGCACAATACCTACCCATTTTAATCATTTTAAATTACGTTGCAAAATTATCCGGAATTCAGCAGCTGCACAATAACAATTATTAGGTAATTCGTTAAGCAAATCCGGCAAGATAATACTCATTTTTAGGTATGCTCGTCTCCAGATACATACCCAAAAGGAATTACGGCAATCACTTTATCCTTTATCACCGACCTCATGAATCATAGTATAAAATCCACCCGGTTCTTTTCTATATTCACCGGTTTTCGTACCTTTGTTCCTATAACCTTGTCCTTTATCCAGCCGTCACGCATGTAAGACATGGCCATCAAGAAAAATAGAAAGACATTATGGATACCTGACAAGGACATAAAAGGAGTATAAAACATGAACCGGCCAAATCCAAAATTTCAGGATACCTCAATCGCACCGATGCACACGTGCGAACACATCGTAAACCGTACAATGGTGAATCTTTTCGGATGCGGACGTGCCGTATCGGCACATATCGAGCGGAAAAAGAGCAAACTGGACTTCGCCCTGCCGCAGCCACCGTCAGATGAAGACATCACACACATAGAAAAGACAGTAAATGAAATCATACACAAACATTTGCCTGTCACCAGCAGATTTATTACACAGGCTGAAGCTGCCGGACGATTTGACATGCGCCGCTTGCCCGAAGGAGCCCCTGACACAGTCAGAGTAGTTAAAGTGGGCGACTACGATGAATGCCTCTGCATCGGATGCCACGTGGAAAACACTTCTGAGATAGGGACATTCAAAATAATCAGCCACGACTACATGGAAGGGATTTTCCGTATGCGGTTCAAACTTACCAAATCCTAATTCAACAAGAAAATGAAAAAGAAGAAAAATTCCACAAAGACTTTGGGCAAGTTCTCCACCGTTTTCATGGTAGTGGTGGTTGCCATGCTCTTCTACGTGCACCAGGACGGGAAACCGCTTGTAAGCACGTGGGTGTCCGAACTGTTTCCTATTTCCGAAAACAATTCGGCAGATACGGATATAGCCATTGATGGACTGGAGATACCTGTAAGTACGCGTGAAAGAGACGAAATCAAGTTACGTCGCACGGGATATACCGTATCTTACAACAACTTTTACAAGACACCGAACTGGGTGGCATGGGAACTGACACGTACCGAAACTACAGGAACGGAAACACGAAAAAGCAAGTTTCTGCCCGATCCGGACTTGCCTGAGCCACGTGTAGAACATGCCGATTATACACATTCCGGTTATGACCGCGGACACATGGCACCGGCTGCGGATATGAAATGGAGTGAAAAGGCAATGGAAGAATCATTTTATATGAGTAATATCTGTCCGCAGAACCAGAAGTTAAACCGCGATGACTGGAAAGACTTGGAAGATCAATGCAGGGAATGGGCGAAACAATACGGACAGGTATATATTGCCTGCGGCCCTATCTACGACCAGGAATCACCCAAACGAATCGGGGTACATCAGGTAGCAGTACCCGACCGCTTCTTTAAGGTAGTATTGGTATACGAAAGGAAGAAACCTGTTGCCATGGGTTTCCTGTTTGAAAACAAAGCCCATCACCAATCTTTGCAGAAATATGTGGTGAGTGTAGACCATGTGGAAGAAGAAACCGGACTGGACTTTTTCTCTTTATTACCTGACAGCGTGGAAAACTACATTGAATCACAAACAACATTCCTCACCACAAAAGGCAAAGGAATGTAAGACATACATCGGAAAACCGGGAATTACCCATTCACATATTGCCCTTTCTTTTTCGTCAAACCGCCATACGAGATAGCATGCTTCGGGCAATGGTGGTAACAGGCAAGGCACATCGTACAGCGGTTTCCCCATACGGGGTAATCCCATTCAAGACGGATATTGTTCAATGGACATGCTTGAACACATTTGCCGCACGAAATACACGGATTCTTCTCTACCCTGAACAATCTGGAAGACATCAGAAAACAACGGAACAAAGGACGGATCAGGTAAGATTTGATACGAGGGAAACTTCCCTCATGACAATCAAAAATGAACTTTCGGGCACGCAAATTACCTGCAATCTCACTTATACGCTTTTCTGCATCGTATAACTTTTTGCGGGCAAGCGGCAGCGGATCAACATCAAATCCCGGCAGGCATACATACGTATTAGGCATCACAACAGAAAAACCTGCCCGACATTCCCATCCTCTCCGTCCGATGGCACGTTTAAAAAGTCCGGTTGTTTTTCCCGTATCATCACCGCATGTACAAACCATATAGATATTATCCGGAGACCGGTTGAAACAGACAGTCCCTATAAACCGTAATACAACTTCAGGAGGTCCCCACGCATGTACCGGAAAAACGAAACCTACCGTCTCCTTTTCCAGGAGGACATACTTACGGTTGCCTTCCAGCGCATCTGTCATTGCATACACTTTCTCTTGCAAGACTTTCCCCAAATTGACAGCCACTTGACACGAATTCCCAGTCCCAGAAAAATAAAATATCATACGCATTCCAACTTTTATATCAAATAAAAAAGCGGAAAATCCTGTTCATATAACCAACAAGATTCCCCACTTGAAGAAAAAAGAAGAGCCGCACCCGAAAGCGTGACGAAACTCCGACAGACAGGATTTGAGTGCTCACCTCCTTTGTAATCCACCGGCATAAATGCTACCCGAAGGCGTGGCCCGCCATTAGAGGTTGAAGCGTAGTCTCGGTTTTCTTTATGATTTGATGAGCTTCCCGATTCTGCAAGTACGGCTCCATTTTCTTATTACAAAGATAAGTTTTTTATCTGAACTGACAAAATAAATCCGTTAATATTTACACAGGACCAAACGATTGCCTACGCACATGATACAATTATACCAATAAAAAGAGGTGTAGGGAATCAAGATTCCACACACCTCTTACTTTCTATTTTATCGGGATATCAAGCCATTTTCGCCTTTTCCACCACAGCCTTAAAAGCCTCCGGATGATTTACAGCCAAATCGGCCAACACCTTGCGATTAATTTCGATGCCCGCTTTGTGCAACGCACCCATCAACTTGGAATAAGACATGCCTTCCAGGCGTGCCGCAGAATTGATACGCAAAATCCACAACGCACGGAAATTACGCTTCTTATTCTTACGATCACGATAAGCATAAGTCAACCCCTTTTCCCATGTGTTTTTGGCAACGGTCCATACATTCTTTCTTGCACCAAAATAACCTTTGGTCAATTTCAAAATTTTCTTTCTTCTTGCTCTTGAAGCAACATGATTTACTGATCTTGGCATAGTTTTTAAATCTTTTTGAATGATAGCGCCGATATTTTCCAACCGGACTTAGAGCTAATACATTCGGTTAATAATTTAATGAATTAGATTACGCTTTTTTTACACATTAACGCAAACAAAGCAATTTCCTTACCTGCGTTATGTTTGCATTGTCTACCAATCCCATCTTGCAAAGATTTCTTTTCTGCTTTTTTGTCTTCTTAGTCAGGATGTGACTATGATAAGCGTGCTTTCTTTTGATTTTACCTGTTCCGGTAAGAGCGAATCTTTTTTTTGCACCGGAGTTAGTCTTGATCTTTGGCATTTGTTTAAATTTTAAATTATTATTATCAACTGTGGTGACGTACTATACCGGCACGCCATACACTTTTTTCGCTATTATTTTTTTTCGACCGCCTCTACAACTTCCTTGGGTTCCGGCTTCGGTACGACCTTTCTCGCACCGCCTGGCTTTTTAGGAGCAAGCGCAATGGTCATCCGTTTACCTTCCAATAAGGGCATTTGTTCCACTTTTGCATATTCTTCCAAATCATTGGCAAAACGGAGCAACAACACTTCCCCCTGTTCCTTGAACAAGATAGAACGCCCTTTAAAAAACACATAAGCCTTCACCTTGTCCCCCCCTTGCAAGAAACCAATCGCATGTTTCAATTTGAAATTATAGTCGTGGTCATCGGTTTGGGGACCGAAGCGGATTTCCTTTACATTCACTTTAACTTGCTTGGCTTTCTGTTCCTTCGCACGTTTCTTCAACTGGTAAAGAAACTTGGAATAATCAATAATTCTACAAACCGGAGGAACAGCATTAGGTGAAATCTCTACCAAATCGGCCTCATGCTCTTCAGCCATCCGTAAAGCTTGTGCAATAGGATAAACACCCGATTCGATATTGTCGCCCACGATACGGACTTCTTTGGCACGAATCTGTTCGTTGATTCGATGTTGCCCCTTTAAATTGTCATTTTTCATTCAATTTTTCGTATTCCTTTGTTTGCTTGCTTATTTATAAATTATTGTTATTCTTAATATTTGCCAATGGTCGGAAAAGACTTTTGCAAACGGTTGCAAATTTACCACTTATTTATCATATCATGAACTTCTTCCGCGATATTTTTTGCAAAATCTTCTGTTTTCATTGTTCCTTGATCGCCTTCTCCCTGTTTGCGGACAGAAACTTCGCCATTCATAGCCTCCTTTTCCCCTACAATCAGCATATAAGGGATGTGCTTCATTTCATTGTCACGAATCTTGCGTCCAATTTTTTCACTACGTTCGTCTACGTATGCACGGATGTCGTATCGTTTTAAATCCATACAAACTTTATTGGCATAATCATTGTACTTTTCCGAAATCGGAAGGATTACTACTTGATCCGGAGTAAGCCATAAGGGGAATTTGCCTGCCGTATGCTCTATCAACACAGCTACAAACCGCTCCATTGACCCGAACGGTGCACGGTGTATCATCACCGGACGATGTTTCTGGTTATCCGCACCCATGTATTCCAGTTTGAAACGCTCGGGTAAGTTATAATCCACCTGGATCGTGCCCAATTGCCAGCGGCGCCCTATGGCATCCTTCACCATAAAGTCCAGTTTGGGACCATAGAAAGCAGCTTCTCCATATTCAACATTCGCTTTCAGTCCTTTTTCCTCACAAGCCTCCACTATGGCCTGCTCGGCTTTTTCCCAATTCTCGTCACTGCCAATATATTTTTCATGGTTTTCCTTATCGCGCAAAGAAATCTGTGCCTCAAAATTCTCGAAATTCATTGACTTGAACACGATAGAAATAATATCCATCACACGGAGAAACTCATCCTTTACCTGATCCGGGCGGCAGAAAATGTGTGCGTCATCCTGTGTAAAACTACGCACACGGGTCAGTCCATGCAATTCGCCGCTCTGCTCGTAACGGCATACCGTGCCAAATTCGGCAATGCGCAAAGGTAAATCCCGATACGATCGTGGACTGTTACTGTAAATCATGCAGTGATGCGGGCAATTCATTGGCTTCAGGAAATATTCCTCTCCTTCTTCCGGCGTATGGATAGGTTGGAACGCATCCTTTCCGTACTTGGCATAATGACCTGACGTAACGTAAAGCAACTTGTTCCCGATAGGAGGACAGATAACCTCCCGATAATCATAACGCGACTGTATACGCCTGAGAAAATCTTGCAGACGGATACGTAAGGCCGTGCCTTTGGGTAACCAGATTGGAAGCCCTTTGCCCACCATGTCAGAGAACATGAACAAATCCATTTCCTTACCGATCTTACGGTGGTCGCGCTTCTTGGCTTCCTCCAACATCACCAAATACTCGTCTAACATTTTCTTTTTGGGGAAAGTGATACCGTAGATACGGGTCATCTGTTTGCGGTCTTCCTGCCCTCTCCAGTAAGCACCTGCAACCGATAAAAGTTTAATCGCTTTTATAGGAGCAGTGGAGGGCAAGTGCGGTCCCCGGCACAAATCGGTAAACGCCCCTTGGGTATAGGTAGTGATATGACCGTCTTCCAATTCGGATATCAATTCGCACTTGTAAGTCTCGCCACGTTCTCCGAAAGCCTTCAATGCGTCACTTTTCGTGATGTTCTTTCGTACGAGAGGTTCTTTACGTGCAGCCAATTCTATCATTTTCTGCTCAATGACCGGCAAATCACTCTCCTTTATGACAGCTTCCCCCGGATCCACATCATAATAAAAACCGTTTTCAATGGCTGGGCCTATACCGAATTGGATGCCCGGATAAAGTTCCTGTAAGGCTTCGGCCAGCAAATGCGCGCTTGTATGCCAGAATGTATGCTTACCTTGATCATCATCCCATTTATACAAAACGAAATCCGCATCCCCTTCAATCGGACTCATCAAATCAACCGTTTCGCCGTTTACTCCACAAGCCAACACCTCTTGCGCCAAGCGGGGACTAATGCTTTCTGCAATCTGCAAGCCGGTAACTCCTTCGTCATACTCGCGAACGGATCCGTCAGGAAAAGTTATTTTAATCATAATCCTACTAAAATATTAGTCTTTTTTATTGAAACGCAAAATTAAACAAAATTTCCAATTAATACATCTTAGCCGACAATAAATTGCCTGCTAAGATTCCCCAGCCATTTGTCAGTCATTTTCATTTGCCGAAGTAAAACGCTTCAACACGCTGTATGCCGAAAAGATTCCCAGTTCGCCCGCCTTGCTCAGGTCTTGCACTCCTTCGCGATTATTGCCCAAAAACACATTGGTCAGCCCGCGGTTGTAATAAGCATCCGAAAAGCGGGGATCAAGCTCGATAGCCTTATTGTAATCGACCAATGCCGCACGGTAATCTTTCATCACCGCAAAAATATTGCCACGATTGTAATAAGCATACACAAAGTCGGGTGCCAGACGGATTGTTTCATCCAAATCGGCACGCACCATGGCATAATCCAGCGTACGCACCTGCAACCGCTCTTCACCCATTTGGTCTATCTCATAACCGGTATCCCGCTTGCGATACTCTAATTGTTTGTAGTGGATCATCGCACGCATAAAGTAAGCAAGGGCAAACGTGCTGTCCTTTTCTATCGTACGGTTCAGGTCGGCCAGTGCATTGTCGAAATCCTGCACCAGATAGAAATCGAGAGAACGGGCGTAATAGTGTAAAGCATTGTCAGGTTCCTCCACGATTTTCTCTGTCACATCATCAATCGAAGCGAAATGCTGCTTTACTTGCTCTTCCGTGAGCGAGGCTTCGCTATTGGTAAGCAACAGGCGATGGGGCAAGACATGCAAATTGTTCACGTCATCGACATATTTGGAGTAATTGACCTGACGCTTCACCTCATCCGTGCGCTCATAATAATTCAACATGAACATGGGCTGCGGGAGAATGGTGACGTTACGGTCCTGCACACGTCCGCGATAATCGGTCTTGTACTTCGAACGCTCGTCCTCGTTGTCGGCCACCACTATCTTGCGGAAATTGTTCATGTTCTTGTCCGACTTTTTTCGAGTCTTTTCATCGGAATCCGCCTGATCCTGCGTGTTCTTTCCATTTTGCGCATCCAGTTGCGCCTTCAATATCTTGAACTCATCCTCATCCGCCCCCATCAAATCACCCGTCTTTTTGCGTGCCTGGGCACGATACTGATATCCAAGCAAAAAATTCGGATATTCATCCAACACCCTCGAATAGTCGCTGATGGCTCCCAGGTAATCGCCTGTCCGGTCACGCAACAGTCCACGGTTGAACACCGCCATCAGGTTATCCGGTTCCGCCTCCAACACAAAGTCGAAATCTTCGATTGCCCGGTTGTCGTCACCCACCTGCGCACGCAACAATCCGCGGTTATAGTGACCGATGAAGTTGTTTTTGTCGATATCCAAAGCCAAGTCATAGTCGCTCATAGCACCACGCAGGTTGTTCTGGTAATACCGGGACAGTGCACGGTTGATATACAATCCCGCATTCCGCACCGAAAGGCGTATAGCTTCTGTCAAGTCGCTTTCCGCATCAACATACTTCTTCCGCTGGAGGAAAAGCATTCCCCGCGAAGCCCATGTGTCGGCATTATAACGGTCCATTTCGATAGCCGCATCGGCATCCGACATGGCACGCAACGTGTCTTTTTGCTTCAGCGACACTTCCGTACGCATCAGGTAAGCATCGGTATAACGCGGAGCGATGCGAATAAGCGTATCCAAGTCCGCCCTTGCCCGCGGGTAATCTTCGCTGCGTATACGGCAGAGGGCAAGGTTGTGCCACAAACCGATATTTTCCGGATCCAGCTTCAATGCTTTCTCATAATCCTCTATGGCACCCGCATAGTTTTGCTGTTGGATACGCGAAATACCCCTCACCTGATATGCGTTCGGTACATACGGATTACGCTGGATGGACTCCGTACAATCGGCCTCGGCTCCCCGCGAGTCATCCAGATTCAACTTTGCCAACCCCCTATAAAAGTAAGGTTCCGCAAGATAGGGTTTGGCATTGATTACTTGATTGAAATATTGGATAGAGAGGACATAATCCTCAAAATAAAGGGCATTTTTCCCGATGGTCATCACCCGATTCGTATTGATCTGCGCAACGGCAGTCATCGGAAAAAATATTCCTGTATATAATAATATGTATAAAAACTTCCGGATCATTTTATTGTTTTCACCTTGTAAGAGCAGCGTGCCTTGCCTTTCAGCATCCCATTAAGCTTGCCTTTAATCATCTGCTTACGCAAGGCAGACAAGTGGTCAATAAACATCGTCCCTTCCAAATGGTCAAATTCATGCTGCATCACACGTGCAAGATAGCCCTCCACCCATTCGTCGTGCAGGACCATGTCCTCGTCCAAATAAGTCACATGGACACGGTCGGGACGTTTCACGCTTTCGTGGATACCCGGCAGGCTCAGGCAGCCTTCATCCATTGCCACCAAGTTGCCATCTGTTTCTATTACATGCGGATTGATATATGCCCTGCGGAAATCCTTGAATTCGGGATAATCATCGGACAACACATCCAGATTAATCACCACCACACGTATAGGCAACCCTACCTGTGGAGCCGCAAGCCCCACTCCATCGGCACGGTCCATCGTTTCAAACATATTTTGAATCAGTTCCCGCAGGTTCGGATAATCCGGTGTGATGTCTTCAGCTTGCTGGCGGAGCACCGGCTGTCCATATATGTAAATAGGTAAAATCATAATTGTTTCTTCTTTCTTTAACCAAACTTCTTCGATTCCATATAAGACTGGAGAATGATTGTCGCGCTGATTTCGTCTACCAATGCCTTATTCTGCCTGTCCTTCTTCTTCATCCCTCCGTCTATCATTGCCCGATGTGCCAGGACAGAAGTGAATCGTTCGTCCACCAGTTCCACCGGCATACCGGGAAGTTTCTTTTTCAGTCCCTTCACAAAAGGGATTATCCGTTTCATATTTTCCGAGTCCTTGTTGTTCATCTGTTTGGGATGACCGATAAGTACACGATCCACCTGTTCTTGTCCGATATATTTCAGCAAGAAATCCATCAACTGGTACGTAGGTACCGTGGTCAGCCCGTTAGCAATAATCTGCATCGGGTCGGTCACAGCAATACCTGTACGTTTCTGCCCATAATCAATAGCCAATATTCTGCCCATAATCGGCGCAAAAATACGAATTTATTCTGTATTCTTTTCTATATAAATCATAAAAGATGAGGACTGGATCGGCTCTCCTCCGTAGGCTCTCCTCCGTATGACCAGTTCCCAAACGGCTTATCTGCCTATTATTAAAGATACAGACGCTTGCCGTTTCGCAAAAAATCTTATCTTTGCATTGTCATGGCTATCCGACTGCGCACATACGAATCCTCAGAAAATATCCCGTCCCTGCCGGGGACTAATGTTTTCCATTCCACCAGACTATTTCAGATATTGGAGCAAACCGCTCATTATCATCCGATGCTGATGGTGGCATGGGAAGACGGGAAGCCTATGGGAAAAATGTTGTCTATCACCCGGCGCAATTCCTATCTGACCGGATGCTGCAACAAGACATATGTATACGGCACAGGAGAATATTTTGTACCATATACAAAAGCCGAAGAGGTATTCGGCGAATTCCTTTCCTATTTCACCAACAGGTTGCAGGACAATTCTTCCCTTTTGGAATTCAGAAACCTGGAAAAGCCTTTGTTCGGCTACCGCTATTTCCGCCAGAACGGTTACTTCCCCATACGCTGGCTGCGGATACGGAACTCCATCCACCACCAGCCGCTGGACAAATGGACCAGCCCTTCGCGCAAGAGGCAAATAGCACGTGGACTGAAAAACGGAGCCATAATGGATATCGCCCGCGACCGGAAAGATGTGGAATCTTTCTTCAACATGATGAGGAAATATTATTTTTCCAAGATACACCGGCATATTCCCGAACTGTCTTTTTTCCTTTCACTCCTCACGCACCCATCCGGTGGGGACACAGGAAAAATCTTCATCATCCGCTATAAAGACAAGATTATAGGCGGGTCGGTATGCCTGTTCTCGGACGATACCGCCTACCTGCTTTTCTCTGCCGGTATGCGCAAAAGTTACCCCCTGCTTCATCCGGGCATACTGGCCGTATGGAATGCCATGATTTACTCACGCGAGCACGGATATACGCATCTGGAATTCATTGAAGGGGGACTGCCTTTCAGAAAATTCACCTACCGCGATTTCATCCTCCGCTTCGGGGGCAGGCAAATCAGCACACGCCGCTGGTTCAGAATAAAATGGAAGTGGCTCAACCGATTGCTGATTTACCTGTACATATAGAAGGTAAAAACAAATAAACCTATAATAAAAGACATGATGACAGAACCTATTTACACAGCGGCAGAAAACCGCTACGAATGTGACATGAAATATCGGCGTGCCGGACAAAGTGGTATCCTCCTGCCGGAAATATCCCTCGGACTTTGGCACAACTTCGGGGATGTGGACACCCTTGCCGGCAGCCGGCGCATCATCCACTATGCTTTCGACCATGGTATCACGCATTTCGACTTGGCCAATAACTACGGTCCTTCCGAAGGATCTGCCGAAGAGACTTTCGGGCAGATTATGAAGAAGTCACTGGCTCCTTACCGCGACGAACTGTTTATTTCCACCAAAGCCGGACATGACATGTGGAAAGGACCCTATGGGACATGGAATTCACGCAAACACCTGATGGCAAGTCTTGACCAGAGCCTGCGGCGGATGAATGTAGACTATGTGGACATTTTCTACACCCACCGTTTTGACCCCGAAACTCCTTTGGAGGAAACTTTGCAGGCATTGGTCGACATCATAAGGCAAGGAAAGGCACTCTATGCAGGAATTTCGAAATACCCGAAAGAAGCGGCCGAAACTGCTTACCATTACTTGAAAGAATGCCATCTGCCCTGCCTGCTATATCAAGGCAAATACAATCTGTTCGACCGCAAAGTAGAAACAGGAGGTATCTTGGACCAGACTTATGAACAGGGAAGCGGATTCATTGCTTTTTCGCCCTTGGCGCAAGGACTGCTCACCGACCGCTATTTGGACGGCATCCCTGCTGATTCACGCATCGCACGCGGAGGCTTTCTGAAAAAAGAAGCCCTCACATCTGAAACGCTCGGAAAAATAAAAGCCCTCAACGAACTTGCAGCCACACGTGGACAGACTTTGGCAGAAATGTCACTTGCCTGGCTGCTGAAAGACCATACGGTTACTTCGATCATCGTAGGAGCCAGTTCGGTCTCACAACTGCAAAACAACCTGAAATGTTTGCAAAACACCCGGTTCACCGAAGAAGAACTTGAAGCCATCGACCGAATTACCCGATAACCTGCCGTCTCAGGCTTATACGAATATCCGTTTTTGACAACCGGGATTATTGACGGGTAAAAACAGCCTCCTTTCACGCTCTCAGGGGGGCTACTACCCGATAATAATCCAACTGACGTGGCATCGGGATGAAATACCGAACGGAAATACTCCGGCATAGGCAGAAGACCGCCTCCTGACAAGTATGTGAATAACGCCAAAGCCCGTATGATGTATCGGGACCTGCGATGATTCATTAGACTGCCGCCCCTGTATGGATTCAGAACGTGAGGTGCATGGTACAACGGATGCCGCGCTTCTGGATATCGGGATTATCGAGGTAATTCAGGCGCCAGACATAATCGATGCGAAGGAACTTGAAGATATTTTCAATGCCCACACTTGCCTCCATGTAAGGGGTACGCCCCAACATGCATGTCTCGTCAGGTAACACGTAAAGGTCTTCATGTTGCAGCCCTTCCACTTCCTTTCTGGGATTGTTCTTGTCGGTGAGGTGCCCCCACAGCCCTCGAAAGCAGAACACCTCGCGCCATTGCAACTTTCTGATGAGCGGGATGCGGTTCAGCAAGTTTCCGTTCATGTAGTAAGTGATGTCCCACGAAGCATACTCGTCATTGACGAACTCCATCGCGTTCATGTTGGTATACGTTTCAGGCTGGATGGTGTAGGTCATGTTGGCATTGGGCAGGATAAGCAGGGGATAAGGCACTTTGTTCCATACCTTTCCCGCTTTCAGGATGGTATCCACATAGCCGAAGGCCGAAAACCAGAAACGCTTCTGCATGCCGATATCCGTCCGCTGGTAATTATACGACGAACCCAGCAACCCTTTCTTCGCCATGACATGGCTCACGTTGAACACAAAGGCATCGTAGGTAATCGGGACGCGCATGGTACGGGTCTGGTAGAATTTTTCATTCCTGGCATAACGCAGGTTGATTTCCACTTCGGTCATATCGTAATGCGAAACCGATGTCACGCTTCCGTCCGCCCCGATGCGGTTGAAAGGTGCATAAGGGGTGGAATATTCCCGGCGGTTGCGGATGACGGCGTTATACGAAAACCCGTTGTAGTGCTCGCGGGTATAAGTCAGTTCGGCATTGCGGAGGTAGGTGGCATGGTTATCCTTCTTCCTGCGGATGGACAGCATTACATTATCCTTGCTGGTGTACATGTAGTTCTGCCCCAACTTGTTGATGTCGTACATATACTCCACACGAAGCGAATGTATAGGATATTCCACACGGTAGTTGGTACGGTCGTTGAAGGAATACTCCACCAATGCATCGTACTTCATCTTCTTGTCGCGCGTGCCATAAGCCGCATAGCCTTCCACAAACCAATGTTTGTTGAACACCGGTGTCGTCCCGCCCCCTACACGGAAGCGTGCCCCTTCTATGGAGTTTCCGTTGACAAGGCTGTTCATCGGGCCAAAGTCAAACTTGTTCTTGAGCGGATCCTTGTTGGCAGGGATATAACCCGACACAATGGTAGAGATGACTTTCTCGGTGATATAAAAAGCAGGTACCGCCCGCAGACGCTGCATCAGCCTCTCCACCGAATTGGTCTTGTCCGTCCCTATACCTTCCGGACGCACTTCATCCCAAAAATCATCCGAACGCCGATAGGCTTCTTCCGATATAATGACAGGGGCGCTTTCCGCAAAGATACGGGCCTGCTGTTCATCGGGAGGCAGGAAAGAATGGTTGTTGTACAATATCAGGCGCTCACCATAGAGTCCCTTCGACTTTTCGCTCAACTTGAAAGTGAGCCGTATGTCATCCTTGGTAATCAGCCTGGTACTGTCTGCTGTACGGTCAAAAGTCTGCTCGATGGTCATGCCCGACACAAAGTTCAGGTTAATGTCCTGGGGCACGTTCAGTATGGCTTTCTTTACGAAATAAGTGGAATCGAGGGTGACGAACAAATGCCCCGTAAACCCGAAGGATTCCGAATTGAAAGGCACAAAACCCAAATCCACGCAAGGGTATCCCTCCACTTCGAGGGTATCGAGCAGATAATACTTATAGAATGAAGGCCCGATGGAAGACAAGGGACTGACAAAACGCTGTAAGAACAGGGATATATTGTTCTGAAACAAATTGACTTCTTTGAAAGCCTCATCAAGGAACTGCTGCACGCCGTCGCGTGAGAAAATCTCATCAATGCCTGATGATTTGCTTCCCTTGACAAGGCGTTTTTCCGATTTCGGCGACTTGCGGTAGAACACCGACTCGATGCGTTCCTTCTCCAATATGGGCAAAACGGTAGTGCCTACCTCCAACGTATCAATAAATTCGGCAAGGAAATCGTATTTGCCGGCCTTCCCGTCTTTTTTCGCTTTGGGAGTGTAGTCGTTGCGGGCAAAAACGGTCCTTCTATATTGGTCGTAACTGAAATAATCGTGATTGCGCGGGTCGTTGCTTTCGCGATGGCCTATCACCTGCCGCACAAATTCCACGGCAGGATTGTCCCTACGCCTGTAATGCTCCCGTCCGGGTTTGATGATTACTTCGTTCAAAGCAATCCCCGTAGCCACCAGCTGTATGTCCAGCCGGTTTGTCTTCCCGATACGTACCTGTATGCTTTTCGTATCATAACCCAAGTAGGATACCTGCAAGTTGGGGGTAGAGACAGAAGCAGAAAGCGAAAAGTGCCCGTCGTTGTCGGTATAGGTTCCTACGGCCGTATCCTCGAATACCACAGAAGCATACGGCAATACCTCCCCCGTAATCGAATCGGTTACAGTACCCTCTATGACGGTCTTTTGGGCAAACGTACTTTCGAATACCATTTCCATGACACACAGCAACAGCAACAATCTTTTCTTCATACCTGCTTTTTCACATACTTTTTCTGCCAATCTTCGTAATAGCCGGGCTTCTCCACCATCAACTCGCCTTGCGCATCGATAAACAACTGTACGGTAGTCCCTTCCGCACAAAGCACATGGTCGCGTACCCGAAATACCTCGTAACGGTAGTCGAGGCGAGCGCCCGGCTTATAAATATAATATGTATGCACTTCAGCCACGTCATCCAGTTCCAAAGGTGCATAATACTTCACATGTACATCGTAGATAGGGGCGTAAATGCTCTCACGCTGCATATCTGCATATCCGATGCCGGGATAATGCCTGCCGAAAGATTCACGTCCATCTTCGAAATACGTGATATAAGAGCCGTGCCATGCCCTTCGCATGGAATCTATCTCACTGAATTTGACCCGGACACGGCAAACATCCTCCAGCTCTTTCATAAGCCTGCAGGAAGTTGGAAAACATCATCCGCCACACTGGCGCCCAATCTGAATCCGGTAAAATCGTAACGGGTATAGTTCTGCCCTCGCTCGTTCATGCGCAGGCTTTTGAATTCGGAGGATTTGAGGTCGATAGTCAGCACAAACGAGGTGTACAGTATCCGGCGCGACAGCTTCGCCTCTTCAGTGCCTGCAGGGGAAACGGTCAGCATACAAAGGTTGCCCTCCTTCTCTATCGTGACTTTCGAACAGCCGATAAGCGCGTCATCTGCCTCCATTCCCAGGACAACATCCTTAAACACCTCCGCCAGCGACTCAAACTGCGTCTGTGTCTTTCCGCGTGCCACACTTTTATGTCCGCCGTCCACTATCGTAAAGACGCCATCTTCCATCAGCAGCATATCTTCCCCGCCCTCGAATGTCATGCACATCCGGCCGGGAGCCTTGAAATAAAGTTTGCCTTCCAAGGTAGTATCTTCTGTCAGAGCGGCATTATGGCGCACACGCACCACCGAGGCTTCCAACGTGCATATGTCACGATACCGCTTCATGGCTTGCCGGATTTCCGCTTCTTGTGCGGGCAGCACCGTACATGCCAGCAATAGGGCTGTAAACACTGCACAAAACCTTTTCACGATACTTGCATGTTTCATGTATACAATCCTCCATTGATTGAAATGACATTGCCCGTGATGTAACCAGCTTCAGGCGAAACCAAAAAGCCTACCAAGGCTGCCACCTCCTCGGGGGTGCCAAAACGGCGGGCCGGGATGGTTTTCGACAGCTCCTTCTCATCCAGTCCCTCTACCATATCGGTCTGAATGTAACCGGGTGCCACGGCATTGACAGTGATGTTCTTGCGTGCCACCTCCTGTGCCAAAGCCTTGGTGGCGGCAATCAGTCCTCCCTTGGCTGCGGAATAATTGGTCTGTCCCGGCAAGCCCTTCAGGCCGCTTACACTTGCCATATTGATAATCCGTCCGAACTTGTGGACCATCATCGGCTGCAGCAAGGACTGGGTAACGTTGAAGAACCCGCCCATTGTGACACCCATCACCCTGTCCCAGTCTTCGATAGGCATCAGGGCAAGAATGTTGTCGCGGCGAATACCTGCATTGTTCACCAACACTTCAATATAGGTGTCGGGATGGGCATCTTTCCATGCCTCCAGCACTTTGGCCGTCTGCTGGCGGTTGCTCACATCAAACTGCAGAATCTCTCCTCCAGGTCCTGCCTGCTTTACCAATGCCAACGTATTCTCGGCTTCTGCAAAACCGCTGACACAATTAATCAGCACGCGGTAACCCATCTGCGCCAGACGGACACATACAGCTTTGCCGATTCCCCGGCTGCCTCCGGTTACCAATGCGTATTTCATGTTTTCTGTTTCCATATTTTCACTTTTATCTTTAATATATTCTTCATTCGTGCAACACGTGGGTGTTAATCCAATCCTTTCCTACAATTTCCGAACAAACAAAAACGGAAGTCATGGTCACCCCTTGCATACCGTGCATAACCACGCTTTGGCCTGCAAGCAACAGGTTCGGGACAGGTGTGCGCGGGGAAAGCATTACATTCAACGGGTTGTTGAAATCCTTACGGATTCCGTAGGCCGACCCTTCCGGTGTCAAAGTATAATCGCGGTACGTCAGCGGTGTGCTGGTGTACAATTTTTCCACTTTTTCGCCCAGTCCGGGGATACAGGTCTCTGCCAACCCGATACATTCAGCAGCCAGGCGGGCTTTCAATTCCCCGTATACCTCTCCCCTCCTGCCCACACGGGTCTGTTCCCACGGCAGACAAGCATCCCACGTCATCGGCGTAAGAAGATCGACCTGCCGCGTACAGTCGCTTCCGTCTTCGGGTATCCGGCAACAGACCAGCACACGGTCTATCCCGCCTTCTCCTGTGGGATAAGCCCATACTCCGGGCTTGCGGTAGATGTAGTGGTTCCAGTTGAAATAAGGCAACATGCCGGGCTTGATGCAGAGCGACACGGTAAACATGCCAAACGTATTCTCCTGCACGCTGATGCGAGTACAGTAAATCTTTTTCATCCGGCTGCTCCGTTTCACCAGCCGACAGGTTTCCGCAGGATGAATGGTACTGATGAAATAATCTCCTTCATATACCCTCCCGTCCGTACAACGGGCACACACCAGCTTCCCGTCTTTTTCTTCCAATTCTTCCACGGCAGAATTGCAAATCATTTCTCCGCCTTGCGAACGGATTTCCGACACAAGCGCATCAATAAGTGAGGAGCCTCCCCCCTTCAAGCGCCAGCTGCTTTGTACAAAACCGCTGTTGCCATGAACGAATGTAAACAACGGGAGGGATTCTTTCCGAAGCTCCATCTTGATCGAGGTCCCACTCAAGACATCCACCAGCAACGGATCACGGAAGTTTTCATGCAAATACCCATAGGCGCTGGTCTCGAAGAGCGAAGGCCGAAAACCCAACTCTTCGCCCAATGGGTCCCATCCGTCAAAAGGATGTTCCTCTATCCGTTTCATCAATGCAGCATAACGCGCCAGCCCTTCCCGTTCGTCAGGGAAACTGCTTGCCAGCGTCTGCACAAAGGCATCATATCCTTGAGCAAAGGCGAATGTGCGCCCGCCGATGGTGACACGGTCGAAATACGCATCCATCCGCTGCCAAGGAAGCCGGGTCAGATTCATGAACCGGAAGATCCGGTGCAGGTATTGCCCTTCCTCCAATCCGCCCACGTAATGGAATCCCGTGTCAAAATCCATTCCACCCCGCCGGTAGGTCTGGATACAACCGCCTGCTTGGGATCCTTGTTCCAAGACAAGTACGCTTTTCCCCGCACGTGAAAGAAGGCATGCACACTCCAGTCCCGACAATCCGCCACCTATGATGATTACCTCGTACTTCATTTTCTTTTGATAAATCCAAATACAGCAGGCTGTACCACACAAGCAATGACAACAGCCGACACCAACCCTACCAACGTGGAAAATCCTACCGAACGGATAGCCGGATGTGAGGCAAACAGCATGGAACCGACGGTTACGACCAAGATTACGGCGCTAAAGAAAATAGCCGTCTTGTGATAGCCCAACAGGTGTTCGTCCTTGTCGCTTCCAATAAGCCCGCTCATCACAAAAATGCTGTAGTCCACACCTATACCGAAGATAAAGGTCGATATAATGATATTAATCAAGTTGAAGCTCATATCAAAAATTACCATCATGCCCAATACAACCAGCCAGCTCAACACTATCGGCATGAATCCCAACAGGGTGTAACGCACATTGAAACGGAAGCTAAAATACAGCACCAGCAATACGAAAAGCATGGACACCCACTGCAGAATATTAAAATCCCCGTTCAGCTGCAACAAGGTATCGGTCGTATAGTAATAGGTATCAAGCACCAGCATGTGAGGCTGCGTGGCAATGGCATCACATATCCGGTGGTAATCGCTGTCTTTACTGCGCACCGAATCATTGGCACAGCGCACGGAAGTAAAACACAGGTATTCGCCATTGTACGACTGCTCCATCAGGGTCGACTGGTAACCTTCGGGAATCACGTCCGCCTCGTAAAGTGCATCAGGCTCATAATCGGCCATGGCATAATCGAAAAAGAGGTCGAAGGCTTCAGGGCGCAACCCCGCCTTCGGGGCACTTTGGGCGATAAGCCGATGCACCAGGTCAAGCCGTTCATCCGTCCAATAAGCCTTCCATGCATCGATGCGCTGTTGCTGTACACGCAGAGGCACGAAAATACGGTCGGTATGCGTATAACTTTTCACTAGGCCGATGCGTTGCAGGGAATCCAGTTTGTCAGACATCTGGACAAAACGCTCCACTGCCTCTTCCATGGTCGCGCCCGATGTAGCAAAATACTTCTCTTTGTCCCCCGTATAAGTCTTGCTTCGGAGCAGTTCTTCCGAATATTTCGTGATACCCGCCTGATAACCGAGGTTGTGCATATCGGCATCGAAACGTGTTCCTCCTGCTATGTAACAGCCGATGCATGCCACCGTTATTGCCAAGATGCCGAAGACCAATGGTTTCTTCCGGTCGAACGGGTAATCATTGATGCGGTCGATAAATGCAAACGCCTTGCGGTTAAGCCTGTTCCGCTTCGCATCGAGAAACTGCGGCAAATAAACCAGGCTGAACGCCGTGGTACCCACAATAGCGAAGGTGGCAAAGAGCCCGAAATCCTGAAGCAGCTCCGTGCGGATGAACACCACGCCCATGAAAGAGCCCACAGTGGTAAGACATCCTAAACATACAGGCTTCACCTCATCACGCAACACGCGTTCGGGATTGCTCACGTATTTATAATGTGTAATTACGTGCAACACATAGCTGAATGCCACCCCCAATATCACGGCACCGATACCCAATGCCAGCAAGGAGAACTGCCCCTTGATGAAATACATCATGGCCAACCCGAACAGTGTGCCAAAAAGTACCGGCAAGACCAACAAGGGCAACGTGTCCCAATTGCGGAAACAAACAAAGATGAAAACCAGCACAAAAATCATGGCACCTGCCAAGGTAGTGGTCAGATCCGACTTGATTTGTTTGGAATTATAGAAGCCGCTTGCCGGCGTACCGTGATAACTAATCCTGACATCGGGAACGGATGCGGAAAACCGGCTTATCTGCTCATTCAGCATGGTAAACAAAGCGGAACCTTGTCCTGTATTTGTCGCGGAGAACCGCGGAGTGACAAATGCCACACACACTGTGGAGTCACTCACGAAAAAGTGCCCATCGATAATCTTATAGCCACCCGTGGATCCTCCTCCCAGAAAACCCATCCGGTCCTTCAGCACATCGCGCAAGCCCAAAGGATCCATCTGGATCAGGTCGGGATAAAGGCTCCCGAGGGGACTTGCCAGGTCCTTGCGGTTGACGTGCATCTGCCGTTCTATATGCCCGGCGGTAAGCAACGTATCTATACACGCATATACCGCCGTATCAATATAGGCCGGAAAATGTGCGCTCAAGTAATCGATGGCATCGGGCAACAGGTTGTCCGACAGGCGGTAGAATATGTCCCCTATTGCCTGCTGTGACGGGTCGAGGGCGGCATTCTTCGCTTGCAACGAATCAATAAAGGCATCACAGGTGGCGGCAATATGCTCCGTTGACGCCCCGTCCTTCCCTTCGAAAAGCAAAAAAGTCTTGTCCTTGATACGCAGGTCGGCAAATGCCAGTTTGGTACTCCCATCCTCGTTTTTCGACGAGGGCAACAGCTTGTTGATGTCTTCTTCCAAATGGATACGCGAAGCGAAATAACCAAAAAAGACGAACAATCCTACCAGTGAGAGCCAGAAAACTACACGATGGGCTTGGAAAAAACGATATATCTTTATGCAAAGTGCCGTCATACAACCATGTCTCCCTTATATTCCATATATGTTTTCCCCGAACCGGAAATCTTTGCAGCGATGGAAAAACGCCCGTCCCCGACGGAAAGGAAATGAATGTCGATATCCAATTCGCGACAAGTGTCCGGTGAAGCCACTGCCGTCAGTCGGCATTGCTTGATCGTATCGATAAACAGACGCCTGCCCACCGTATCCTCCACGCATTCCTTCAACATCTGGATATTGCACACGCCGGGGCATACGGGATGTCCGGGAAAATGCCCCCGGTAAACTTCGCATCCGGGCAGAAGGGTTACATGGTACAATACCGAATCCGCCTCCGAATGGCTGCTGTTAATTTTATAATAGTTGTTCTTAAGCTGCATGGGTTCTTGTCATTTAAAAAGTTGGGATGTCCCGGAATTTGGCCGGTCGGCATCTTCTAATTTGCCTGCATGAATATCTTCATCTGCGTGTCTGCCACCAGTTCTCCATCCACGCGAACCTCTCCTTTCAACAATGTCACACCTGCCGCTTCCGCTCCCATCGTGATGGTTGTACGCAGGGTTTCGCCCATTTGGGGGCGGCGGTAGCAATGAAAGCGTTTCACTTCACCTATGTAACCGACAGGAGGCTCTGCAGCCCCGGCCATTACAGCCCGGTATCCGGCGAAAGCCGAAGCCGACTGAGCGATGTGCTCAATCAGGCCGGGCTCTGCCAGTTTGCCGTCTTCATCCATAAAGTAATTTTCCGGACGCACCACCAAAGAGGTGACACCCACATCACCTTCCACCTCTTCCAGCCGGTCGACCATCACAATCGGATCCCGCTGGGGAATCAGTTCCTTGATATCCCGTTGGATCATGCGGTCGGCAAATGAGACTCAATGTAATCATACAGGTCATTGAATGTCTGTATCTTACGCAAGTCAGCCACAGGGATTTTCACTTTATAGTTCTGCTGGATAAGGGCAACCAGATCCACCAGGCTCAGGCTATCCAGTTCCAACGTTTCCTTCACGTTTGCATCAGACACAAACACTTCTGCATTCACTTCAAATTCTTCTGCCAGCAAGGTATTTACTTGCTCTATGATTTCTTCACGTGTCATAATATAATTTTAGGTTGGGTTAATTCTTCGGTAACTCACACATTCTTTACTATCAGTGTCGAATTTGTTCCTCCAAAGCCAAAAGAGTTGGAGAGAAACATATCAAAATGGGCTGCACGGGTTTCCGCTACCACATTGATGCAAGCGGTATCTTCATCGGGGTTTTCAAAATTGATGTTCCCTGCAATGAAATCGTTCTTCATCATCAGGATAGAATAAATCACCTCGCTGGCACCCGCCATCCACATCTCATGTCCGGTCTGGCTTTTGGTAGAAGTGACCGGTACACGGCGGTTGCCGAACACCTGTGCGATGGCCAATGCCTCACGGCTGTCCCCGATCCGGGTGGAAGTGGCGTGGGCATTGATATAACCAATATCGCCAGGCTGCACATCACCGTTCTTCAGGCATAATTCCAACGACCGTACAGGTCCTTCCAGGTTCGGTGTCGATATATGGTCGCCATTGCCAGAGAATCCCCAACTTACGATTTCGGCCAAGATGGGTGCCCCCCGTTTTACGGCATGCCCGTAACTTTCCACAATCAGGGTTGCGGCACCTCCGCCCGGAACCAGCCCGTCACGGTCACGGTCGAACGGACGGCTCGCCTTCTCCGGCGCGTCTTCCCGGATGGAAAACGACTGGATACCATCGAAAGCTGCCACGCCATACAGGTTCGCCTCCTGAGCCCCTCCACATACCACGCACTCCTGCAGGCCATTCCGGATCAGTAAATAAGCCAATCCCAACGACTGCGAGCCGGAAGCACAGGCCGCCGAGGCCGTCAGGTTAATACCTTTCAGCTTGAACAGACATGCCAAGTTCATCGTTACCGTGGAGTTCATGGACTGGAAGATGGCACCACTTCCGCATGCTGCCGTGTCATGAAATTCGCGGAACTTATCGAGCCCCTGCATGGTAGCTTCCGCCACCGAATCGTTGCCGTAAATGATACCCACCTCATGCTTCTCGATATAATCCATATCCAACCTGGCATCTTCCAATGCCGCACGGGTGGCCATATAGGCATATTGGGCTTCTTCAGGCATAAACTGCCGGAAATTGCGGGATACAAAAGGCTTCATGTCAGGATGATCCACCTTGGCACACAACGCCGACCGGAAACCCAGGTCCTTGCGTTCCTGACTGAATACAATACCGCTTTTCCCTTCATATAAAGACTGGCGCACTTCATCGAGCGTGGTTCCCAAGCACGACCAAATGCCCATACCCGTTATTACAACTCTTTCCATATAATCCTATCGTTTTAACTCTTCAATCTTGATTTCTCACTTCGTCCGTCCGGATGCATTTCCTGTAACACCGCCTCCGTTTGATTATGGAAGGATGCAAAGGCTTCCATTGCGACAGTTCCTTGACATTGGTTTCCAATTGCGGACCGGTTTCCGCCCATTTGAAATGGCACTTGTTATATATAGGTATCAAATCATCGAAGAAAAGGGCATTCACACCCAAACCTTGGTAATCGGGTCGGACAGCCACCAGAAACAATTCCGCCTTATCTTCCTTCTTCCATTTCAAGGCACGTATCAAGTGGAACCATCCGACAGGGAAAAGCTTTCCACGTGTCTTCTGCAAGGCATACGACAGGCTCGGCATCGTGATTGCCACCCCTATCAGCTCACCCTGCTCATTCTCGACAACAGGAATCAAACGCTTGTCCAGCAGGGGCAGATAACGCTTCAGATATGCATCAATCTGCTTGTCCGACAACTCCGTATATCCGAACAAAGGCGAATAGGCCACGTTCAGCAACTGGAATACCTTTCTCCCGTAACCGCCTTTGGAGATATCTTCATCAGTCAGCTTCTTCACGTGCAGTCCGAACATCTCTTTCGACAACTTCGCCACACGGGCGTACTTGGCCGGGACCTTTTCGGGTACCGCAACGCGGACATGCACCCAATCCACTTCTTTCTCATACCCCAACGCCTCCATGTGCTTGGGATAATATGGATAATTATAGATGGTAATCATGGAACTGACTTGGTCGAAATCCTCCACCAGCATTCCTTCTTTGTCAAAATCGAAAATGCCCATCGGTCCCTGGATGACCTCCATCCCATGCTTTCTGCCCCATTGCTCTACGGCAGCCAGCAGAGCGGAAGACACATCCAAATCATCGACAAATTCGATAAAGCCGAAACGCACGTTCCGCGTATGCCATTTCTCGTTTGCGTGGTGGTTAATGATACCGGCAATGCGCCCCACCACCTGCCCACTCCCATCGTAAGCAATAAAAGGCTGTATATCGCAAAATTCCAGTCCGACATTTTTTTTTGCATCAAATGTCTCGCGGACATCCATATCCAAATCAGGTACATAATAGGGACATCCTGCATATAATCTGTGCGGAAATTGCACAAATTCATCCATTTCATGCTTCGTACAGACCTTTTTTACTTTTATTTCCTTCATATTGCAAAGATATGACATTGAATTTAAACGTCCAAAGTGATATTACAAATCGACAAATTTTACAAGAAATAGAGAACAGACTCCCACCACCTCCCTATCCGGATGCCACAGCCGACACACCGGCTTGCGCAAACCGTCACATACGGGTGCGAAAGTATCCCACATGAATGGCGTCAGGGGCATTGTGCCCGATCATGCCAAAAGTCCCGACATGGCTTTCTCCGCACACCGCACGCCTTCTTCGTAGAGGTCGGTCAGTTTCCTGACATCCCTCTCTATCAGGCTTACCTGCATAGGGGCTTCCGGCCGGATGGAGATGATACTCTTTTCATCCTCCATACGCTCAATCATTTCCAACTGGTCATTGTATGCCCGGCACCTCCGGCTCAACACGGCCCGCAGGTAGGGATAACGTTTGTAGACGATGCGCGGCACCCGTATGTCCTTTTCCGTCTTCCGGAATCCACGGTTCCGCGTAAGCACCACCACGTTCTTTTCATACCCCTGCGAAATGGCACGCATCACGGGGATGGAGTCCACAATCCCTCCATCCAGCATGGGTCGTCCGTCCACATACGTGATGGGACAGACATACGGCAGGCTGCTCGATGCCTTAACGATTGCCAGCAGGCGCACCCGGTCCTGCTTTTCCTCCAGATAACACGCCTTGCCGGTTACGCAATTCGTGGTCACCATCTCAAAACGTGCCGGATTCCGGAAATATGTTTCGTAATCAAAAGGCATGATTGTTTCCGGGAACAGCTCGTAAAGCAGGCGCTGGTCCAGGATACTACGCTGGAACCAGAGATGTTTCAACCCTATATAATGATATTTCGCCAACATGTCGATGTTGCTGAATTTTGCCCTCCCGGGCTGGCGCGACAAATAAGACAATCCATTGCATGCTCCTGCCGAGACACCAACCACGTAAGGAAATTCTATCCCATACTCCATGAAACAGTCCAGCACGCCGCAGGTGAACACCCCCCGCATTCCTCCACCTTCCAATACCAAACCCATTTTTTGCAAGTCCATACGCATCCCCCTTTGTTATTTGTCATGCAAAGATACATTTTTCGATAATCAGATGAGCATTCCCATTTTAATTTCTATTTTTGCAACACATTATAACGACATTACTCAAAAAACATAACACTATGTTCGATTCATCCGTATATATCAGACGCCGCCAGGCGTTGAGAGAGAAAGTGGGAAGCGGGCTTATCCTGATTTTGGGAAACAACGAAGCGCCTGCCAATTATCCCGACAATGCGTATAAGTTCAGACAGGACAGTTCGTTCCTTTATTTTTTCGGGCATGCCCATCCGGGATATGCGGGTCTTCTGGATGCAGACACGGGCGAAGATTACCTTTTCGGGGACGATGTCACCATGGACGACATCATCTGGATGGGTCCCCAGCCCTGCATGAAGGAACTGGCCGCCCAAGTGGGAATCACCCGGAGCTTCCCGTCCGCCCAGCTGAAAGAAGCCGTATCCAAGGCCATCGCCCGACACCGCAAAATCCATTTCCTTCCCCCGTACCGCTATGCCAACATGCTGCTGCTGGAGGAGCTGACCGGCATCCGCGCCTCACTCACCCGCCAATACAGTTCGCCGGAACTTATCAAGGCGGTGGTCAGCCTGCGTTCGGTGAAAGAACCGTGCGAAATCGAAGAGATTGACAAGGCATGCGACATCGGTTACGAAATGCATACTGCTGCCATGCGCCTTTGCAAACCGGGTGTGACGGAGCAATACATAGCCGGCGTGCTGGAAGGTATCGCCTCCTCGTATGGCAACATGGTATCATTCGCCACCATACTGAGCCAGAACGGGCAGACGCTGCACAACCACGACCACAGCCAAATCCTGCAGGAAGGGCGATTGATGCTGACCGATGCCGGAGCGGAAAGCGTGTCCAACTACTGCTCGGACCATACGCGCACCATCCCCGTAGGGGGTAAGTTCACGAGCCGCCAGCGCGATGTGTACAGCATCGTGCTGGCATGCCACGACCATGCGCTCAAACTAGCGCGTCCCGGCGTAACCTACAAGTCGGTACACCTCGAAACATGTAAGGTATTGGCCCAAGGATTGAAAGACCTGGAGCTGATGAAAGGAAATATCGAAGATGCCGTAGCCGCCGGGGCACACGCTCTGTTCATGCCCCACGGGCTGGGACACATGATGGGAATCGATGTGCACGACATGGAAGACTTGGGGCAGTGCTACGTAGGGTTCGACGACGAGGTACAACCGTCCGACCAGTTTGGCCTGGCCTCCCTGCGCATGGGACGCCGCCTCCAGGAAGGATTCGTCATCACGGACGAGCCGGGCTGCTACTTCATTCCGGCACTGATAGACAAATGGAAAGCCGAAAAGACACACGCGGACTTTTTGGACTTCGATGCCATAGAACGGTACAAGGATTTCGGGGGCATCCGCCTGGAAGACGATATCCTGATAACCCCCGGAGGCTCACGCTTCACGGGCAGGAAACACATTCCCATAACAATGGAAGAAGTGGAACACATCATGAACAATTAATAACCAATTTTAAACGCATAAATAAAAATGAACAAGCTCATCGCTATTTTAGTCTTCGGCATTTGCTTCAGCAACGTATATGCCAAAGGTCCTAAAAAGGACAAAGCCGAAGAAGAAGGATTCGTATTCACGACAGTAAAGGAAAATCCGATTACGTCCATCAAAGACCAGAACCAGTCGAGCACCTGCTGGTCATTCTCTACCATCGGTTTCCTCGAAGCAGAGTTGCTCCGCTTAGGGAAGGGGGAGTTCGATCTGTCTGAAATGTTTGTCGTGCACCACACCATGCTGGACCGTGCCGTGAATTACGTGCGCTACCACGGCGACTCGTCTTTCTCGCCCGGGGGAAGTTTCGAAGACATTGTGTATTGCTACCGCAATTACGGCATGGTGCCCCAGGAAGCAATGCCGGGAATCATGTACGGCGACTCATTGCCCGTACACAATGAACTGGATGCCGTAGCCGAAGGATATGTGAACGCCATCGCCAAAGGCAAGCTGAAAAAACTGACTCCCGTATGGAAAGACGGCGTGCGTGCCATCTACGACACTTATTTGGGCAAATGCCCCGAAAAATTCACATACCAGGGAAAGACGTACACCCCCAGGACCTTTGCCGATGAAGTGTTGGGGCTGAACATGGACGACTATGTCTCGCTGACCTCATTCACACACCATCCGTTCTATACGCAATTCAACATCGAAGTGCAGGACAACTGGCGTAATGCCCTTTCGTATAACCTGCCGATGGAGGAACTGATGGAAGTGATGGACAATGCAATCAACAACGGATATACATTCGCCTGGGGTGCCGATGTGAGCGAACAGGGTTTCACACGCGATGGCGTTGCCGTATGCCCCGATGCGGAAAAAGGTGCGGAACTGACGGGGTCGGACATGGCACACTGGCTGGGACTGAGCGCAGCCGACAAGCGCAAGGAGCTGACAGCCAAACCGCTTCCTGAAATCACCGTGACACAGGAGATGCGCCAAGTGGCATTCGACAATTGGGAAACCACCGATGACCACGGCATGCTTATCTACGGGATTGCCAAAGACCAGAATGGCAAAGAATATTACATGGTAAAGAATTCATGGGGAACTGAAAGCAAATACAACGGAATCTGGTACGCATCGAAGACTTTCGCAGCCTACAAGACCATGAACATCCTGGTACACAAGGATGCCATTCCGGCAGATATCGCCGGGAAATTAGGGTTGTAATCCCTGTCGGGACAATCCGTACATTGACTTAACGGAAAGGCGGGAAACCATTCGTGCTCCCCGCCTTTTTGTTTGCATGCCACTCAGAACACACGTCCTTACTCTACAGACAAGACCACCGTCACATCCCCCTCTCCCAATACGGAAAGAAGTTGCTTGCCCGTCACATTCTCAATTTTCCCCAATCGGGTAAGCGACCACGAGTTGTTGCCGTAGTAAATGACAAAATATTTGCCCTGGTACAGTATCAGGTCGCCGGCAGAAGTCGTTATCGGCCTGTCGTTACGCGGAAGAGTCGTGCCGAGGGGTCCCACCTTCTCCATCCCCGCATAGTCTTCCATGCGGATGGTGAGATCGCCTTTGGCAAGCAGGTCTTTCAGTGCCCTGGCCGAGCTGTTGTCTGCCAGCGTGGCAGAAAAACTCTTGTCGCCGACAGTCAGTTTGATAGTTTCCTTTCCCATTTCATCCTGTTTTGAAGGGAAGCAGCTGCCTGCAGCCCCGACCGCAGCAAGCAACCACATCCATGATAAAAACAATCTCTTCATTTTATTTATAAGATTGCCGGTATATATCCACAATATCCTCGTCCGACATTTGCACACGGTCGCTGGAGAACATGATGCCCATCACTTCGCGCGTGTTGCGCATCAGCGCTTCAAACTCATCGGGCATGATACCGTAGTCGGACATCTTCAGGTCGGCCACTCCGCAGGCTTCCTGCAAACGCTCCAACGCCGTAAGGAAATCTTCGGGTTTCGTGGCTTCCGGCATGCCCATTGCCTGTGCCATGCGCACAAAGCGGTCATCGCAGGCGTGACGTTCGATGAAGTATTTATAGTAGGCACGGCTCACCATAATCAGTCCGGCACCGTGGGGTAAATCAGGGTGATAGGCGGAAAGGGCGTGCTCCAGGGCATGCTCGCTGGTAATCAGCGTCAGGCACATCACGCTGCCGGATAGTGTATTGCCAAATGCCACCCGTGTGCGGGCTTCGATGTCATTCCCGTCCTTCACGGCACGAGGCAGATAACCGGCGATGTTGCGGATGGCTTCGAGGGCATACATGTCACTCATCAGGTTGGCTCCCTTCGCAATGTAACCTTCAGTACTATGGAACAAAGCATCAAAACCCTGGTAAGCCGTAAACGCGGGTGGCACGCTTTGCATCAGCCCGGCATCCACGATGGAAAGGACAGGGAAGAGTGTGGCATCGCCCACAAAAGCCTTCTCGAAAGTATCCTCCTTTGTGATGACACCGGAATCATCCGTTTCCGAGCCTGTGCCAGCCGTGGTGGTAATGGCCACGATGGGCAAAGGTTTTACGCCAACGGGCTGCCCTTTCCCGGAGCCAACAGGCACATAGTCCCACAGTTCGCCATCGTTGGTAGCCATCAGGGCAATGGCCTTGGCACAGTCCATCACGCTTCCGCCGCCAAGAGCGACAAGGAAGTCGCACCCGTTGTCGCGTGCCGCTTTTGCCCCGGCGTTCACGTTGCCGACGGTAGGATTGGGCGATACGCCATCGAACACGCAAGTGGCCACACCTGCCTTGTGCAACTGTTCTTCCGTGCGGGCAAGATAACCGTTGGCACGGGTCGATTTGCCGTTGGAAATCACAATAAGGGCGCGGTGTCCCGGCATCGGCTGTTCACCCAGTTTGTCCAGCATCCCCACACCGAACATCACACGGGTGGGAATGTACATGTCATAAGTAAAGTTTGTTTCCATAATCAACGTATTTGATTTGCATACAAAGGTAGCAGGCAGCAGGCAAAAGGCTGTACCCGATTTACGGAGGAAGTAAACAAAATTACGGATTGTGACAAAAGCGTTGTATTCATTTCATATCAAGCCCATGCAGGGGACTTTTCTATATATGAATTCCGTACTCATCAGCAGATTGACTTCTCATACAATAGTTCAAGACCGGATGCCGATGGGTAAATTTGTTTTAAATGTCATGGTTTTATGCAATGGATTTAATACTTTTATTGCCTATTCCTAACCCACATGAAGACGAAAATCATACAAATCCGGCATTACCATTCTCCCTGCGGCGAACTGGTACTCGGAGCGTTAGGCGACAAGCTGTGCCTTTGCGACTGGACTACGGGGAAACATCACGACACAGTGGGGCGCAGATTGGGACAGATTCTGCAAGCCGACTATCAGGAGCATGCATCGGACATCACCACGGAAACGGCCCGGCAACTGGACGAATATTTCCGGCGGGAGCGCACCGCATTCGATGTACCCCTGCTCTTCGCCGGCACGGAGTTCCAGCAACAGGTGTGGCGGTGCCTGCCGGAAACAGCCTACGGGGAAACTATCCCGTATGCCGCACTTGCCTGGAAGGCAGGGAGGCCCGAAGCGGTGCGTGCCGTGGCAAATGCAGTGGGCGCGAATGCCATCAGCATCCTTGTGCCGTGCCACCGCGTCATCGGCACCCGCTATTCGCTTACGGGTTACGCCGGCGGTATCGGCGCAAAAAAGTTCCTGCTCGCCCTAGAGGCAGAGGGTATCCCCGGAAACCTGCGATAACGGGGAAACCCGCAAAACCGGGGTATCCCTATGCAGGCGGTCACGAAGGCAGACACGACAGCCCGCACGGAGCGATACGACAGGCCGTATTCGCTTACACGGGCAGTCGCATAAAATCCGGGCTCATGTCATTTGAATTTGTTTTTCTGTTTTTTATAAAAAATAGCAGATAGGGGGGGATTTTTATTTTTTTATATCTTTGCGCCCATAAATTTTAAACAATTCCAAACGATGAAAGCATTTCTGCTTACGCTTTTCATAAGCTGTATTCTGCCTGTCTGCCTACCGGCACAGGTCATCACCGGGAAACTGACAGATGAAACCGGCCAACCGTTACCCTACGCCAACGTGGTGTTGCTGTCACTGCCCGACTCGGCTTTCGTGACCGGCATGGTGAGCAACGAGAACGGTACGTTCAGCCTGCCGAACCCTGTGGGAACGGAGCGTCTGCTACGCATCACTATGGTGGGCTATACGACCCTATATAATAGGTGCAAGGAGGGCGATGTAGGTATCCTGCAGATGCAGCCCGACACCCATCTGCTGGGTGAAGTGGTGGTGGAGGGAAACCTGCCCGTCACGCGGATGAAGGACGATGCGTTGGTGACCGGCGTCCAAGGTACGGTACTCTCCAAGGCAGGGACGGCGGAAGACGTGCTGGCACGCATCCCCGGCCTGCAGAAGAAGAAAGACGGTTTCGAGGTGTTGGGCAAAGGTACACCCCTCATCTACATCAACGGCCGCAAGGTGCGCGATGCCACTGAACTGAACCAGCTTTCGTCCGAAGAAATCAAGAGCGTGGAGGTAGTCCATAATCCCGGTGCCCGTTATGATGCCACGGTGGAAGCAGTGGTGCGCATCCGCACGGTGAAGCGTCAGGGCGACGGCTTTGGCTTCAGCCTGCGCAGCAGCTATGACCAGTCTGTCAACTCCGACTTTGTGGAACAGGCCGATGTGAACTACAGACACAACAGTCTCAACATTTTCGGGATGATACGCTTTGACAAGACAAGCAATCGTCAGGAGGACACAGTAGATCAGACTATATATGCTGACACCCTCTGGACGCAAAGCATTTATCAGCAGAGCAACGACATTATTCGTAAGCTGAGCGGACGAATCGGATTCAATTATGACTTCAACGACAGACATTCCATCGGTCTCCGCTATGACATAGGCAAGACGCTGCACCACACCGAAAACAGTGTCTTAGACAGTGAAGTAAAAGCAAATGGCAAACTCTATGATGTGCTGTCCACCTCAGGTGCCTTCGATATGGATGCCGACCCCTCACATTCACTCAACGTTTACTATACCGGACAGATAGGCAAAGGAGAGCTTGAATGGGATGCCGATTATTACGCCTCGCACACGACAAAAAATACGCTGGACCAGGAAGACAGCCAGAACC
>CAZAUU010000022.1:0-34482 GCA_964488405.1 uncultured Phocaeicola sp. | reverse complement strand
ATCGGGAAATCAAAACAACTGACTTTGTGGTAATCTTAAGCCGAACTCACGTAATATAATGGGATTTTTCTATTGCTGATGACGTACATCCCGACATGACCGCCCGTGTGGGGCTACACGACAGGGCACGTTCGTTTACACGGGCAGCCGCATGGGGACGGACAATCGCATAAAGCAGTGAGGCGGTGGACTCCGCCTTTGCTTTATCCTACCAAAAACCTCCGAATAGCCTTGGAGAAATATGGGTCATGACCGCATGGACAGACGGGGAACCGTCTGCGTCGACCGGAAGAGGCGTTTGCCCTGACCCGCAAACCTTGATTTTGCACTATGGCTTATTTGTTGTAACTTTACAAGCAAATTTTACAACATTGGGAATATGACAAAGAAGAGACCGCTTTTGCTCTTGTCAAATGATGACGGCATCAATGCCAAAGGAATACATGAATTAATCCATGCCCTGCGCCCGGTGGGCGACCTGATTGTGGTGGCTCCAGACGGTCCCCGTTCGGGGGCTTCAGGTTCAATCACATCTGTCTGCCCCGTACACTACACCTTGCTCAGGCAGGAAGAGGGGCTGGCGGTATACAAATGCTCAGGTACACCGGTAGACTGCACCAAGCTGGCCCTGCACGACATTGTACCGGAGATACCCGACTTAATAATAGGAGGGATCAATCATGGAGACAACTCTTCAATCAACGTACATTATTCGGGGACAATGGGCATTGTAGTCGAGGGATGCCTGAAAGGGATTCCTTCCATTGGCTTTTCACTTTGCAACCACAACGCTGATGCAGATTTCTCGGCGGTATTGCCCTACGTGCGGCGTATTGCGGAAGAGACATTGGCAAAAGGACTGCCCAAAGGCGTATGCCTGAATGTCAATTTCCCAAATACATCCACCCTGAAAGGGGCATTGGTATGTAGACAGACACACGGAAAATGGCTGAACGAATTTGCCAAAGCCAACCATCCTTACGGAAGAAACTATTTCTGGCTTACGGGAGAATACCTGAACGTGGAACCGGACGCCGAAGACACCGACCACTGGGCACTGGCACACAATTACGTGGCGATAACCCCCACACAAATAGACATGACCGCTTACGGGGCAATGCGTGAAATAAAAACCTGGAACCTGAATGTATGAAATATTATCTGATTGCCGGTGAGGCATCTGGCGACCTGCATGCATCCAACCTGATGCACGCCCTGAAGCAGGAAGATGCGGAGGCGGAGTTCCGCTTTTTCGGAGGAGACCTGATGCGTAAAGCAGGAGGCGTGTGTGTCAGGCACTACAAGTCGTTGGCTTATATGGGTTTCATCCCGGTTCTTCTGCATTTGCGTACAATCCTCCGCAACATGAATTTCTGCAAAAGGGACATAGAGGCATGGAATCCGGATGTATTGATTTTAGTAGACTATCCGGGGTTTAACTTGAAAATAGCGAGACATGTCAAGCTCCACACCCGGATTCCGGTATTCTATTACATTTCGCCGAAAATATGGGCATGGAAAGAGTACCGTATCAAGAACATACGACGCGATGTCGATGCCTTGTTCTCTATTCTGCCATTCGAAGTAGAGTTCTATCGGAAACACAATTATCCCATACACTATGTGGGTAATCCGTGCGCAGACGCGATAGAAACGTTCCGGAAAAACTACAATGAATCTTTCTGTGAGTTTGCCGCTGCGCACCGGTGGGGGAAGAAACCCATCATAGCCTTGCTTGCCGGAAGCCGGAAACAGGAAATCAGGGACAATCTGGCGATGATGGTACAGGCCGCATCCGGTTTTCCTGGCTACCGGTCCGTAGTGGCAGGAGCACCGGGCATCGAACCGGAATTCTACCGGCAATATATCCATGAAGACACGGAAATCGTTTTCGGGGAAACATATCGGTTGCTTTCCCATGCCACGGCGGCACTGGTCACCTCAGGTACGGCCACGTTGGAAACCGCTTTGTTGCGCGTTCCTCAGGTAGTGTGTTATTATACTGCCGCCGGCAAACTGGTTTCCCTGCTGCGGAAACTGGTATTGAATGTCCCTTTCATCTCACTGGTCAACCTGATAACAGGCAAAAAGACCGTAACCGAACTGGTAGCAGGCGACATGAGTGTGGAAAGACTGAAGAAAGAATTGGCATGTATCCTGCCCGGACAGCCGGAACGGGAACGTATGCTGGAAGATTACGCACAACTGTCCTCCTTAATAGGCCAACCAGGGGTTTCCGAAAGAGCCGCCCGACTGATGATCCGGTCACTTGCGGAATATAAGAAACGTTTATACCAGTGACAATATATAAAGATAGACAACCGAAGCAGGCACTGCCATCAACGTACTGTCGAAACGATCCAACATCCCTCCATGCCCCGGAAGTATGTTTCCGGAATCTTTGATTCCCAAAGTACGCTTGAGGAGAGATTCGGTCAGATCTCCCCATGTGCCGAATACCACAATCACCAATCCCAACCCCATCCATTTGCCCATATTGAGGAAAGGAAAGAAGCGTGCCAGCACAAGAGCCGCAACCATGCAGAATACCGCGCCCCCGACAGAACCTTCCCATGATTTTTTCGGGGAAATGCGCTCGAACAAACGGTGTTTTCCGAACATCATGCCTGTACAATAAGCGCCTGTATCGTTGACCCATGTGAAAATGAATATAGACAGAGGCAATATCGGATTATACTGCGAAACGGAGGTTGCCGCACTATTATGATAGGCAAGCACATTCAGCAACGCGAAAGGCAACGCGATATACAGCTGACTCATCATCGCATACGCCCAATTGTGGACAGGATTCTTCTTTCGCTTGTACAGCTCACTGATAAACAAGTACATTATCAGGAACAAGTAGGGGACAAGTATTTCATCTTTCCCCGGTACCACGCTGACGTATCCGAAACAAAGGAACAAAAACACACCAGCCAATATGGTAATCGGTTTGTTCACCTGCACTTCACCTGTACGATTGACCAGATTCCCGAATTCATTGATCGTCAACGCACTGATAATGGCAAACAATACCGTGAACGAAATGGGACCTCCCACGATACCCCCCACCAATAAGGCGACAAAGACAATGCCCGTAACTGTCCGCTGCATGAAATTGCTTTTCACTTTTGCACGTTTAATTTATTTAGAAACATGGGACGATTCTTCTTCCGTGGGGGATTCCGCTGATGCCTCACCTGCCTTGCCTGAAGCCTCATCACCCCTCTCCTCTGTATCTTTGCCCGTCCCTGTAACTTCGGGCAAAGCATTCAGCTTAGTGGAAAGAGCGGATTCCTCTGCCATGATTTCTTCCGAACGGGATGCCCACGGACGCTTGCCGAATATCTTCTCCACATCATCGGCAAAAATCACCTCACGCTCAATCAACAGGCTTGCCAACCGGTTATGTCCTTCACAATGTGCCTGCAACAACTCCTTGGCACGGGCATATTGTTCGTTAATCATCTTCTGCACTTCCTGGTCTATGATTTCGGCTGTATGCTCGCTATATGGCTTGTTGAAAGCGAACTCATCATTGCTGTAATAACAGAGGTTAGGCAATCTTTCGCTCATGCCGGCATATGCAATCATGGCATAAGCCTGCTTGGTCACACGCTCCAAGTCGTTCATGGCGCCGGTGGATATATGCCCTACAAACAGTTCTTCGGCAGCTCGCCCTCCTAATGTCGCACACATTTCGTCCAACATCTGCTCCTTGGTAGTAAGCTGGCGCTCTTCGGGAAGGTACCATGCTGCACCCAATGCCCGTCCGCGTGGCACGATGGTCACCTTAATCAACGGATTGGCATGTTCCAGCAACCAAGATACGGTGGCATGCCCTGCCTCGTGCAGGGCAATGGCACGTTTCTCCGCTGCGGTCATTACCTTGGTCTTTTTCTCCAATCCGCCTACGATGCGGTCGATGGCAGCAAGAAAATCATCCTTATCCACTGATTCTTTCGAATGACGCGCAGCTATCAGAGCTGCTTCATTACATACATTTGCTATGTCAGCCCCGCTAAATCCGGGTGTCTGGCGTGCCAACAAATCCACATCCACCGAGTTATCTAATTTCAGGGGGCGCAGATGTACACCAAACACCTCTTTCCGCTCGTTCAAATCGGGCAAATCCACGTATATCTGCCTGTCGAAACGCCCTGCACGCAACAAAGCCTTGTCCAGAATGTCCACACGGTTGGTAGCCGCCAAGATAATGACACCGCTGTTCGAACCAAACCCGTCCATTTCTGTCAACAATTGGTTCAGCGTATTCTCCCGTTCGTCATTGCCTCCCATACTTGGGTTTTTCCCGCGTGCACGCCCTACGGCATCTATTTCATCTATAAAGATAATACAAGGCGCCTTTTCCTTGGCCTGCCTGAACAAGTCACGCACACGCGAGGCTCCTACGCCTACAAACATTTCCACAAAATCAGAACCTGAAATAGAAAAAAAAGGGACATCCGCTTCGCCGGCAACTGCCTTGGCAAGTAAAGTCTTTCCGGTACCCGGAGGGCCTACCAATAAGGCGCCCTTAGGAATTTTCCCTCCCAACTTTGTATATTTTCCCGCATCTTTCAGGAAGTCTACGATCTCCTGCACCTCCTGCTTGGCAGCAGCCTGTCCAGCCACATCCTTGAAAGTCACACGATTGACTCCCTTCTCAAACAATTGTGCCTTGCTTTTGCCCACACTAAACACACCTCCTGCCCCACCGGGTCCGGCACCACCGCTCATACGGCGCATAGCATACATCCAGATACCTATCAACAACAGGAAAGGAGCAATATTCCAGAATATCATCCCGAAATAATTGTGTTTTTTCTCATAACTCACCGATCCGGTAAAATGTCCATTGACCTGTTCTTCGGTAAGGAATTTGTCCAATGATTCCATCGAAGGCACCTGCACACTCACGGCAGGACTCTTGCCCACGTTTTTCGAGTCCTGTCCGAATACATCAACAATGTGGTCAGGCTTGATGTACATGTCTACTGTATTGTCGTCATAAGCAATGATCTTACTGGCATATCCCTGCCCCACCATTTTCTGAAATTCGGTATAAGTAACTTCCTTGCTCGCATTCCCTTCATCGCTGGAAAGATAAAGGAAACCGAATACCAACGCAATAACCACATACAGCCACGTCAGATTGGGACGCGGCACGTTGATTTTCGGTTTATTGTTCGGATTGGCATTCAGGTTATTATTTGAATTCTCACTCATAATGACAAGTTAAATAAATTAGTCAAGATCAGGGATTGATACCAACTTGGCATCCGCCCATAAGTATTCCAGATTATAAAACGACCGGACTTCAGGGAGGAAGACATGCACCAGCACATTGCCATAATCCATAGCCACCCACTGGGCATATCTCATACCTTCCATGCCATACACTCTTTCGCCTGTCGATTTTTTCACATAATCCTTTACCGAATCAGCGATAGCCTGGACCTGGCTGGGAGAATTTCCCTGACAAATGATAAAGTAATTGCAGATTGTATCTTCTATGCCGGTTAAGTCTGCTACAATGATGTTCTTGCCTTTTTTCTCTTGAATTCCTTCTGTTATTCTTTTTATTAATACATCTGTTTCATTCATTCCGCTTAATTCTTACTTGTTAGCTAATTAATAATCAGTTTTTCTTCTTTATTATTTGAGGATGAAATAGCATGGCAAAGATACTTGCTTTTCTCTAATATCACGAAAGATTAAACCTTAATTCTCTTTCCCTTTTGTATTTTTTTGAAAAAAGTAAATCGAGGCCTTGTTATGTTCCAGAAAAGTTATACCTTTGCATCGTTAAATTCGTGTGACTGTAAGACATCTGATTTTGGGCTATGGTGTAATGGTAACACAACAGATTCTGGTCCTGTTTTTCTTGGTTCGAATCCGAGTAGCCCAACAAGAAAAGGCAGTCTCCACGGAGGAGATAGCATATTGAGTTTGTTTGGGCTATGGTGTAATGGTAACACAACAGATTCTGGTCCTGTTTTTCTTGGTTCGAATCCGAGTAGCCCAACAAGGAAAGGAGTGGTTTTTTCAAGATGAACCGCTCCTTTCTTGTCAGACAAAAATACCGAACATATTATACGCGAAAAGGGCACGCAAGCGCACCCTCCTTCAGAATATAAAATCAATTCACTGCAAAATCTTTAGCGCATGTATTGGCCATAGATAGCTTCTGCGCTCCACTCCAAGTTCTTTTTGATTCCTTTCAACAAATTTCTCATACGTTTCATAATGTTATCCTTTCAGTTTAGTTAATCATTTTTTATCTTGTGTCGTTATCTGGAAGCAAAAGTAGTACTTTTTTATGTAGAAAGGCTTTTAACCAACCTAAGAAATATCATAAAAAGCTCCTTTTTTGATATGCATCAAAAAAACAGGTTCAGGTAAAGAATCCACACCACAATTCCTGCCAGGAAGTCAGTCCGAAACAGATCTGTGCAAACTGTTCACCCCCCCTTGTTTACGGAATCAACAAAGACGAATCGCCATAACTCAGGAAGCGGAAATCATGAGACAAAGCATAACCATAGATACGGCACCAATCCCCCTTTACAAATGCGGACACCAACAGTAGCAGAGTACTCTGGGGCTGATGGAAATTAGTCACCATGCGCTCTACTATCTTGTATTTGTATCCTGGGGCAATGAGAATCTGCGTGCGGGTGTGGAGCGCTTCCAAACCCTGACGATTCATGTAATCAAGAATACAGGATAATGCCCCCGTGGCTGTAAGGGTGGATGGGATTTCGTAAGGCTGCCATTGGTCAACATGCAGATCAGCCTCATTGGCATCCGGATTTTGGCTAAGGATCACACCTATATAATATAAACTTTCCAACGTGCGCACCGATGTGGTTCCTACAGCCACCGCCTTACCTCCGTGGGCAATCAATTTTTCTATGGTGGTTTTCGTCACCGATATGTATTCGGTATGCATTTCATGCCCCGCTATTTCTTCGCTCTTTACGGGCTTGAAAGTTCCTGCACCTACATGGAGTGTCACCTCTTCCAAGTCCACTCCCTTGGCTCTCAGAGCATCCAATACACGCCGGGTAAAATGCAATCCTGCAGTAGGGGCTGCCACCGATCCTTTTATTTTCGAATATACAGTCTGGTAGGTTTCCTTGTCACTTTCCTGCGTATTCCGATTCAGATAAGGCGGAATCGGCAACTCACCAAACATTTCGAGAATGTCGGAAAAAGTCACCTCTGAATCATCCCATGCGAAATCTATCCAATGACTGGTTCCGTATGTTCCTTTCCGTGTGGCGGACAGGGTAATTTCCTTCCCTTTCACATTCATCTGCCGTTTCAATACGCCTTCTTTCCATTTTTTCAAGTTGCCAATCATGCAAAGCCATGACACCTGCTCCGTTTGTTGGAAATTAAGGGCATAATCACGGGGTTGTACAGGTTCCAAGCAAAAAATTTCAATCAGAGCCCCCGTTTCCTTCCGGAAATGCAGGCGTGCCTGAATCACTTTGGTATTGTTGAATACCATTAGTGTACCCGTGTCAATGTAATCTGGTAAGGCAGTAAAACGTGTTTCGCTGATCTCGCCGTGCCGATACACCAGAAGTTTCGACTGGTCGCGCACGGGCAAAGGGAACTTGGCGATACGCTCATCTGGGAGTTCATAATTGTAATCGCTGATACGGATGTGTTTGGTATCTTCCATTAATATTCACGTCTTGAGAATTACAAAGTAAAGGCACAGTTTTATTGATTTTTCACCCCCTCCCGGAGCCGTGCCACAAATTCTTCAACGACCAGACCTAACCTGTCAAGGCGGGTTTCTTCCCCGCATGCCATTTCCAACGGACAACATCCGTCGCCCCTGCGGTTAATGATGAAAGGAACTTCCTTTCCCCATGAAATACGTATTCCGTTTGCCTCCAACAGTTGCCGTGCCGATGTGCTGACAAGATCGGCATACACTTCCACAACTCCACTTATAATCATCAGGGCTGCAGCACCCTTTCCTACTACCTTGTCCGCTACGACCGCCCCCTGCATGAAAGCTGGATCCGTATGGTACAAATCGTACAGGTCGGCAATCCCACGCTGGACAAAAGTACGGATGTCACTCCCTTTCCCCACCACGCAGGAATAATTTCCAGTGTGAAGCAGGTCGACAAGCACTTGTATCATATTCCGTCCGCTTATTTTTTCATCTCATATTCCAGCGATGCCATGATAAAGGGACCGATGGCTTTTCCTTCATTATTTACTACAGTAACATCCTTTCCACACAAGTAATAATCAGCGGTTCCGTCACGTGACGGGTCTTTGGCCGGTCCCAAACCTGCCGAACGACAACTTTGGTTCAAATTGAACGTACCATCCTCATTCTCGGTCACAAATGTTTTCAGCAAACCTGCGTATGCTTTTTCGGCCATCTCCTTATAGCTATCGGGAAGAACCCCCAGACGAATACCTTTCAAATAAGCATACACGAACATGCTGGAAGCGGACGATTCCAAATAATTGGCAATTCCACAACGCCCCACGTATGATGCATCGTATTGGAGGAGCTGATACCAGACGCCACTTGCCGGATCTTGCCAGCGTGCCAGTCCTTCCGCCACATCGTTTACAATCTTCTTCAGCACCGGATAGCCTGCATGCGAAGCGGGCATCACTTCCAACACATCCACCAAAGCAGCGAAATACCAGCCCATGCCCCTGCCCCAAAACTCTTTCGAACACCCTTTGTAGGGTTCCTCCTTATTCGCCCAAAAAGAATTGGGATCTTCCGGATTGGCAGACCAAGCATGATAAAACAGTTGCTTGTCCGCATCGTAAGCATGCCGCGCAATGGTTTCAAACTGGTGTGCGATATCTGCCCACGCTTCCATATTACCGGCATCGAAGTTCCCTTGCCATTCGGCATAGAAAGCTGCTCCCATATATAGGCCATCCAACCATATCTGGTCCGGATAAATATCTTTATGGAAAAAACATCCTTTGGCATCACCCGACCGGATACGCGAATAATCGTTCACAAGGTAATTACGCAACCAGTCCGCAGCTACCTTGTAACGGTCGGCCTCGTGCGTACCACGCTGCCCGTCCAACACTTTTTCACGGCGGTAAAGGGCAAAAAGTACCTTACCCGAGTTGATGTTGTCAATATTCCCTTTCTTGAAATCCTTAAACGTGCCATCGGGATTGATGGCAGTATCAGCATAATCTTTCGCCCATTGATAATAGTCGGAAGTCCAGTCTGCATATTGATATTGTTCGCAAAGGTTCAGGAGCGACTTGGCAACCAGACCGTTCACGTAATCCCACGATTTCCCGTGAGTCCATTGTTTGCCCTGCGACTCCGCCATTTTTTGCGAATACCGAGGTTGGGCGTTCACTGACAAGGATGCCAACAAGAGGCATACGGTCCATACGAAAATCTTCATGGTGCGATATAATTTGTTAATGATTACAAGGTTAAAAAGAACAAAGGCCGACTGAATATCCCAGCCGGCCTTTATCAGTGAGGTTCCTGGCGGATTCGAACCGCCGTACACGGTTTTGCAGACCGCTGACTAAGCCACTCATCCAAGGAACCATCTTTCCTGCACCTGTCCTTTGCCAAATGCATCGCAAAGGTAAGACTAATTTTTAAACTGGCAATACATTCCATCCGTTTTTTTGAAATTTCTTTGCCTCCCTCCTTCCGTGGAAAAAAAGAAGAACCGGACAACAGTACAAACGAGCCCTGGATACAGGGGCCAGACAGAGAGAAAAACAACATCAGAAATATTATCCGCCCTTATACCATGTTTGTAGATAAGAAATATAATACCAATTTATTTAGTATAAACTTATTAACGAAAACCATGTAGATATATTTTTACCCACAACGGAAGATGTGTAGATTCTTTGTGACACGCAAGAGCTTTTCCCGTGTCTGCTATTGCATAAATTTGAGCAATCAACGAATAAATAAACCTTAATGCAAACAAAAACACAATGAGATGGAAAAAAGAAACTGTTTGATGAAAGCATGGCAATGGATATTCTTGCTGGCTTTGTTGTTTCCTATGTCGGGATTTGCACAAGCAATCCAAGTGAAAGGCACGGTGTTCGATGCTTCGGGCATGACCGTCATCGGCGCAAGTGTATTGGAGAAAGGGACGAACAATGGCACCATCACCGACATGGACGGAAACTTTGAATTGAAGAATGTGTCACCACAAGGCACATTAGTTATTTCTTACATAGGGTTTCAAACCCAAGAAATTCAGGTAAACCACCAGACTACATGGAAGATTACGCTAAAGGAGGATACCGAAATATTGGACGAGGTAATCGTCATCGGTTATGGAACGATGAAAAAAAGTGACATGACCGGAGCCATATCTTCTGTAGACACAGACGAACTTGCCAAACGCACGACGACCAACCCGGCAGAAGCACTGCAAGGGAAAGTCGCCGGTGTGAATATCATGAAGTCTGGAGGAAATGCCGGAGCAGGCATCTCGGTAAAAATCCGGGGTGTGAAATCATTCGGGGACAATGAACCCCTCTACATCATCGATGGCTTCCCGGGTGATATAAACAGTGTCAATCCGATGGATGTCCAGTCCATGGAAATTCTGAAAGACGGTGCCGCAGCAGCCATTTATGGGTCGGTAGCCGCCAACGGTGTGGTCATTATCACCACCAAGAACGGCAAGAAGGGTGAAACGCACATCGACTTCAACACGTATCTGAGCTTTACCAATGTAGCCAAGAAACTGGAATTTGTCAATGCCGAACAATATAAATCGATGATAAAGGCCATGTATGTTAATGCCGGCCAATCCGATGAAATACCGGCCTACTGCAATACAAATACCGGAGTCGACACCAATTGGCAGGACGAGATGATGCGCGGAGGTTTTGCACAAAACTATATGTTCAGTGTGCGCGGCGGAGGGGAAACGGCACAATATTCCGTTTCGTACAACCACGCGGACGAAGAGGGCATTTTTTTAGGCAACACATTCCGCCAGGACAATGCCCGCATGAAAATGCACATGAGCAAACACATCTTTGACCTGGATGCCAATTTGGGATTCCGCTACACAAAAAGCAGGCAACCAACGTATTCCCTAAGGGAAATGTATAACATTTCTCCACTCGTACCCGTTTACGATGAAAATGAAGAATACGGATTCGGGTTGACTTCGTCCCAAGGCCTGCCTGTCAACAATAACCCGATGGCTGATTATTATTACCACCAGCAAGCTGAAAAATACTATTACGTGACCGCCAATGTCGCATTAGGCATAAAAATCACCCCGTGGTTGAATTTCAAAACAAGCTATGCCTACCGTGGGACACATTATCGTTACAATGAACATTATCCGGCCTACACTTCCAACGGAAATCAGCCCAACCTGTACCCATACAACGAAGAATCAACTTATTACTGGGAAGAGCAGACAATAGACAACGTGTTGACTTTCAACAAAGAGTTTGGCAAACACAGCCTGAATGTCATGGCCGGTTCCTCTATTACCTCAACAAAGCAGCGCGAAAGCGCAGTGGGTGTGGAAGGTTTCGCCACCCAATACACGGTAGACAAAAATGGGAATCTGGTTTCCACCAATGTGTCTGCCGGGTTCCTCGACCCCAATTTCACCACCATCAACGCAGGCTCGGGAGGAACTTATACCGGAAGCGGTACGGAATGGACTTATAACCGTGCCTCGTTTTTCGGACGCATCAATTACAATTATGACAACCGCTACCTGATTCAGGCAACAATCCGCTATGACGGTTCTTCCAAGTTTGGCAGCAATAACCGCTGGGGATGCTTCCCCTCTGTAGCAGCGGGATGGAGAATCAGCGAAGAGGCATTCTTCCCGGAAGACAGTTTCGTTGACAACCTGAAATTCCGTGTCAGCTGGGGACGGTTGGGAAATGAAAACGCATTAGGATATTACGATTTCCAAGCCTTGATTTCCACTTACAATACTTATTACGGAGGTTATGTGCAAGGTAGCGGAAGTAATCCGTGGACAGGATCGGTGGCGTGGAACATGCCGCGCAACGATTTGAAATGGGAAACCACCGATACGAAAAATATCGGTTTCGATTATGGCATGTTCAACAACCGGTTGACAGGTAGCCTCAACTATTATATCAACCAGACAGAAGACCTGCTGATAACCAAACAGCTTTCTCCTTCTGCCGGTTATGAGAACCCGATTTTGAATGTAGGGAAAATCCGTAACAAGGGTTTCGAACTGGAAGTCAGCTGGACAGACAAGGTAAAAGATTTCGAATACAGCATCGGGTTCAATTTGAGCACCACACACAACGAAGTGGTCAGCCTTGCCGATGAAGGACAGGCATTGTACTGTACCGGACTTGTATACGGCACCGACTATACCCCGGCTTACGCCATGGAGGGCAAACCCATCAGCGCGTTTTATCTGTATCGCACCGATGGCATATTCCAAAGCGATGAAGAGGCAGCCGCATACGTGAACGAAGACGGGGAGAGGTTGCAACCCAACGCGAAAGCCGGCGACATCCGTTTCAAAGACATTAACGGGGACGGGGTCTTGGACGAAAATGACAGGGAATATTGCGGTACAGGCATTCCGAAAGTGGAAGCCAACCTGAATTTCTCAGCAGGTTACAAAGGCTTCGACCTGTCACTGATCCTCGGCAGCGCATGGGGACACAAATTATTCAATGGGAACCGCTACTATTACGAAAGCATGCAGACTCCAGGAAATATGTTGACAAGCGTACTGAATGCATGGACACCTGAAAATACGGATACCGATGTTCCCCGTGCAGTACTGAATGACCCCAACCGCAATGCACGCGAATCCGACCGTTTCCTTGAAAGCGGGAACTTTGTCCGTCTGCGTCAGATACAGTTGGGCTACAGTTTGCCTGCCAAACTGCTGCATAAAATTTACATCGAGAAATTAAGGGTATATGTCAGCGGAGAAAACCTGTTCACAATCACCGGCTATTCAGGAACAGACCCTGAATTTTCAAGAAGCAGTCCGCTGGATACAGGTATCGACAGCTACATCTATCCATTTACCCGTTCATTCACAGTGGGAGCACAATTGACTTTTTAACACTTAAAAATCGGAACACATGAAAAAATTTATCTACCTGGCAAATATATGCCTCGCTTTGTCTGTAATGTCTTGCGAGGATTTTCTGACAGTCAGTTCACCAGACGAACTGAACACCGACAATTTCTGGAGGGATGAAACGGATGCCGAGGCTGGATTGGCTGCCGCATATTCCCAGTTATACCATGGCGATACTTATGCAACCAGCGAGGTCCGTTGGCCGACCGAAGAATACCGTGCCGACCTGTTCAAATTAGGAAGTGATGCCGGCAACTACGACCAGTGGGTAAGCCTGTACAATTTCACATACACCAATGGGAACACGCAATTTTCCTATTATTACCAAGACTTGTACCGAGGTATCAACTTTGCGAATCAGGTAATAGCCAACGTTCCCGGAATCCCGGCAGAAGAGATAGACGAAGAATCCCGGAATACCATTTTGGGAGAGGCGCATTTCCTTCGCGGATATTACCACATGATGCTTTTGCTGAATTGGGAAAAAATCATCATCCGCGATGAATACATCACAGAAACCGACCAATTGAACAAGCCATTGTCCGAACGTACCGACTGTTGGGATTTTGTCATCGACGAACTGCAGCAAGCGACGTCACTTCCTGAAGAACGCAACGTGGACGAGTTGGGACGTGCCACAAGCGGGGCTGCCTATTCCTACATAGGATTCGCTTATCTCACCCGCGCCTATGAAGAGACTGCCCAAAAAGACACGTATCTCGCAGAAGCCTTGAATGCTCTCAGACAGGTGGAGAACAGCGGGGTGTATTCACTGGTAAGCGGTGACAACCTGATCGGGATGTTCAATGGAACAAACAAAAACTGTGCCGAATCTGTATTCGAAGTACAATACTCGGCAAGCGAGGCCAATGGTTCCGTGCACTATTCGTATATCAACCAATGGATAGGCGCAACGGAATTGGGCGGCTGGGATGAAATCCTGCCGAGCAACGTCCTTGTGGAAGAATACATGAGCGAAGGCGTGAAGGAAGACGGACTGTATGACGACCGCATGTACAACACCCTTTATTTCCGTTGCCCTTATTTCAACGACGGTACAGGAAAAGTATTAGGTTCCGACTATGACGACCTGTTTTCTTCAGACAAACCCGTTTTCCGGAAATTCACCAGCCCCACAGCAGCCGAGATGCGAGAATCTTGTGCGTTCAATATCCCATTGATGCGTTATGCCAATGTGCTGCTGATGATTGCCGAAGCCCTGAACGAGCAAGGGCATCCCAGCCAGGCAGTCCCTTATATCAACGAAGTGAGAACCACGCATGGGGGAATGGAAGGAATTGCTTCCGGCAGCAGCTATGACGAGGTAAAAGCACAGATAGAGCACGAGCGCATCTTGGAATTCCCACTGGAAAGCTACCGATGGTACGACATGCGGCGCTGGGGTGTGACTGCAGAAAGGCTGCAAGCCGCAGACCGTACGGGATTCGATGACAGCAAACTGTTCTATCCGATACCTAAATGGGAACTTGATGCCAATCCCGCCGTACAATAAACCATTGACTATTTCTTGTCCGGAAGAAGTTGTACTTCCGGACACCAATCCTTATTTTTGCCACCTGAAAAAGGACAAAAGACATGTTTACAGTCATCGGATTAATGTTTGGAGGGATGTGCATCGGCTTCTTGCTGCGCAAAAAGCGGTTCACATGGATACACAGTGCCATTACCGCACTGATTTGGATACTGCTTTTCCTGTTGGGGGTGGAAGTCGGAGGCAACCGTCAGATTATCGGGGGGCTTGCCACTTTGGGACTTGAATCCCTTGTCATTACCTTAGCGGCTGTCGCCGGCAGTTGCATTGCCGCATGGGCGTTGTGGTACCTGCTTTATAAGAGGAAAGGAGGACAGGCATGAAAGGGAGTCTGGTTATCGTAGGATTTTTTGCGTTAGGATGCCTCTGCGGATTGTTCCGGCTGGTTCCTTCCGGCATTGCGGAAACAGATATCAGTTTCTATGCCTTGTGTGCCCTGATGTTCAGCGTGGGACTAAGCATCGGGAACGACCCGCAGACGTTGAAGAACTTCCGGTCGCTCAATCCCCGCCTGGTATTTCTTCCGGCAATGACGATTCTGGGAACGGTATCAGCGGCCGCTTTGGCCAGCCTGTTGCTTCCACACCGCAGTCCCGCCGACTGCATGGCAGTAGGCGCAGGGTTCGGCTACTACTCCCTGTCAAGCATCTTCATCACTGAATACAAAGGTCCGGAGTTAGGCACTATCGCCCTGTTGTCGAACATCATGCGAGAGATTATAACCTTGCTGTGCGCCCCATTGCTGGTACGCTGGTTCGGCAATCTGGCACCGATAGCCGCAGGAGGGGCCACCACCATGGACACCACCCTGCCCGTCATCACACGTTATGCCGGCCAACAATTCGTGGTGGTTTCCATCTTTCACGGGTTTGTGGTAGACTTCAGCGTACCGTTCCTGGTTACATTCTTTTGTTCTTTTTAAAAAACAAATTCATGAAAAATACATTTTGCATTGCTTCAATTGTGTTTACAATTGCCAGTACCACTGCTTGGGCCGACTCCGGTCAACCATGGCAGGATGCACTTATCAACGAAATCAACCGCGAACCGATGGCGGCCCACTTCCTTCCGTTCATCAACGAACAGGCAGCGCTTGCCCAGCAGGCATTACCTGATATGGAACGCTTCGAGGTGAATCCGTCGGCCGAACGCCGCGTGTCTCTGAACGGAATGTGGAAGTTCTTATATTCCAAGAACAATGATACTTGCCCGGCCGATTTCCACAAACCGGGATACGACACCCGGAAATGGAAAGATATCGAGGTGCCGGGCAGCTGGGAATTGCAGGGATTCGATGCGCCCATTTATACGGACACACGTTACCCTTTCCCCGCCAATCCGCCTTACGTGCCTACCGACTACAACCCAGTGGGAGCATACGTACGCGAATTCACCGTGCCTACCGGTTGGGACGGAATGGACATCTTCCTGGACTTCGAAGGAGTGGAATCCGCTTTCTTTTGCTGGCTGAACGGAGAACTGGTAGGATACAGCGAAGACAGCCGCCTGCCTGCCCATTTCAACATCACCCGTTCCATCCGGAAAGGCAAGAACAAATTGGCAGTAAAGGTATTCCGCTACAGTGACGGCTCCTACCTGGAAGGACAGGATTACTGGAAATACAGTGGCATCGAGCGGGATGTCTACTTGTATGCCCGCCCGCAAAGCCGTGTGAAGGACTTCAGACTGACGGCCTCACTGACCAACGGATACCAAGACGGCGACTTCACCTTGGATGTGATGATGAACCATCCTCAACCGGGACAGCGGGTAGAAGCCAAGGTATTGGATGCCGGGGGATTCCTGTTGTTTGCCGACGAAAAGGTTATCGGCTATCCGGCAGACACGTTGTTCACCTTCCGGAAACAATTCGGAAAAGTGCTTCCGTGGAACGCCGAGATGCCGAACTTGTATACATTGGTGGTCAACACATTCGATACGCAAGGCAAGGCACTGGAATCTTTTGCCCATCCGTTCGGCTTCCGCACAGTGGAAATGAAATACGGACAACAGCTGATTAACGGCGTACCGGTATTGTTCAAAGGGGTAAACCGGCATGAACATGATCCACACAAAGGGCGCAGCATTGATGTGGCCAGCATGGTGGAAGATATCCGCCTGATGAAGCAGTTCAATATCAATGCTGTGCGTAACAGCCATTATCCAAACCATTATCAATGGTATAGCCTGTGCGACAAGTACGGCCTGTACCTCATAGACGAGGCTAATCTGGAAAGTCATGGCATGATGTTCCACAAAGACGGGACACTCGCCGATTATCCCGACTGGGAAAAGGCATTCATGCAACGCATGAGCCGCATGGTGAAACGCGACCGCAACTATACTTCCATCGTCACATGGTCTTTGGGCAATGAATCGGGCTACGGGAAGAATTTCGAGACCATCTACCGGTGGACGAAACAAACCGACCCCACGCGCCCCGTGCAATACGAGGGTGGAGGATATGAAAGTATGTCCGACATCTACTGCCCCATGTATGCACGTGTCTGGGCATTGCGGCGCCACGTCAACCAGCGCGATGCCCGCCCGATGATCCTATGCGAGTATGCCCACTCCATGGGCAACAGTACCGGGAACCTACAGGACTATTGGGACCTGATTTACAAGTACGACCAACTGCAAGGCGGGTTCATCTGGGACTGGGTAGACCAGACCTTCGCCATCAAGGACGAAAAAGGGCATGATATCTGGGCTTACGGAGGCGACATGGGATACGCAGGTGTCCCCAATGATTCCAATTTCTGCGCCAACGGACTGGTAACTTCCGACCGCAACCTGCATCCGCACATTTGGGAAGTAAAGAAAGTCTATCAGTACATACATTTCGAACCGGTGCCCTTCACCACTGACCGCATCCAAGTGACCAACCGGCACGATTTCACCGACCTTTCCGGCTACCGGCTGGAATGGACCGTAGAAGCAGACGGCAAGACGGTACAAGAAGGCGTAACGGACTTTCCGGAAATCGCGGCACACCAGTCGGGCGAAATAACATTGCCAATCAAGACAATTCCTTCCGACACGAAGGAATATTTCCTGAAATTGGTAGCAGTGACACGCGAAGACACTCCGCTGACAGCCGCCGGGCACGTGGCAGCCATGGAACAATGGCAGCTACCATCCGAACGGATAATACCGGAAACAGAACCCACCGTCGGGACACTGCAAAGCACACATACCTCGGACACCCTGATACTGACCGGCGGAAAAGGCTCCCGCATCTGCTTCAGTACAAAAAGCGGCGAAATGACCGCTTGGGAATACAATGGGAAAAACCGGCTGAAGGAAGGATTGCAACCCAACTTCTGGCGCGGACTGACCGACAACGATGTGGCAAACGGGACAGAAAGTCGTTGCCAGACATGGAAAGAAGCCGGCAAAAACGCTTCACTAAAGGATTTCCGCCTGGAAGAAAGCACCGACAAGAAGCTGGCTACAGTCATAGCAACCTATGACATGAAAGAACAGGCATCCACCCTGCAGGTAACTTACCGCATCCGCCCAGACGGCATCGTCAAAGTGACCATGCACTTTACACCGAGCGGGAAGCCGCTACCAGAAATGCCCCGCCTGGGCATGCGCATGATTCTGCCTGCCGAATACGACCGTATGGTCTGGTTGGGCAGAGGCCCGCACGAAAACTATGCAGACCGCAAGACGGGATCCGCCATCGGTATGTACAGTGCCAGTGTATGGGAGCAGTACCACCCTTACGTACGTGCACAAGAAACCGGCAACAAGTGTGACGTGCGCTGGGTAGCCCTGTGCAACGAATCCGGTGAAGGACTGCTGGTGGCAGGCGAAGAACCATTAAGTGTCAGTGCATGGAACTTCCCGATGGAAGATATCCTCTACCGCCCGTTCCATACCGAGCGGCGCCACGGAGGCAGCATCGAAAAGAAAGACCTGGTATGGCTGAACATCGACCACCGCCAGATGGGAGTAGGAGGAGACAATACATGGGGAGCGGAAGTACATCCGGAATACACCATCACACCCCATGCATGGGAGTACAGTTTCACGATCCTCCCATTGGATGCACAAAGTAATGCAGCCGAAGAGGCACGCAAAGCATGGTTTTAAGCCCATGTGCACAACCATTTTTCAAACTATTTTTAACCAAACAATTACCTACTTGTCATGAAACAACTGATAAAGACACTGTTGATCTCCGGGCTCGCCGCCGGCGCAACTGCCTGTAGCCAGCCCACACAAGAGACATTCCTCAACCATACGCGCTATGACTACGCAAACATCGTGGATATTTCCCTCACACCCGACTCCACCGTCCGCCGTGCCGGATGCTTTACCGATGCCGGCTCCTGGATGGGATTCACCATCCCGCAAGCCGACCGATGGGTGAACGGCTTCTGCGGACCGTTCAGTTTGGACAACCGCATCTGGTTTGCCCAATCTGCCGTCTGTGCCGGTTTCCTTGATTCCGATGCGGAAATGACACCCGACTCCACCTCCTATTTCCCGGGCGAAACCTACATGGAAGCATCTTCCGAGGACGGGAAAATCTGCCAGCGGATGAACTTCATCGACAGTTCCACCGCCTTACTCCAAGTGACAACCGATGCCGCCAAAGGTTTCCTGCTCACAGGGAAAGGGTGGAACAGCCACATCCGTTTGGAAAAGGACGAACAAACCATCACTGCCTACCACCCCAACGGAGAGATTGTGCAACTTACCTTCACACCCGACATCGTCTTGGATTGCAACGGGAAAAACTACACCGCACGCACCGAACCGGGCTGCAAGCACATAAACGTGGCGGTATCCTTTTACTTCTCGGACAAGGAACTGGCATCGGGCAGCCAGAAAAGCATCGCCCTACTACAAGATCCGCAAGCGGGACTGGCCGCCAACGCCAGACGCTGGGAGGACTACCTGCAAAAGACATTGCGCAAAGACATGCGCCACAAATACAACCGCATAGCGGCCAAGTCAGTGGTGACCCTCATCTCCAACTGGCGCACGCAGCGGGGCGGACTGCTGCATGAAGGTGTGATACCCAGTCATGCCGTAACCTACTTCATGGGTTTCTGGGCATGGGACAGCTGGCGGTTCTCCGCCGCCTTGGCACGTTTCGCCCCGGAACTGGCAAAAAACAACATCCGTGCCATGTTCGACTACCAATGGGAAGACGGCATGATTATCGACTGTATCTATACCGACCCGGCAGAGAACAATACACGCGACAGTAAACCGCCTTTGGCATGCTGGGCGGTGGACGAGATTCTCACCTACAACAGAGACACGGCTTTCGTGAAAGAAATGTACCCGCAACTACTGGCATATTACAAATGGTGGTATCAAAAACGTGACCATAACCGCAACGGCATGTGCGAATTTGGCTGCACAGACGGGACATTGGAAGCAGCCGGATGGGAAAGCGGTATGGACAACGCCATCCGATTCGACAACGCCCGCATGCTGAAGAACGGCGAAAATGCCTGGAGCCTGGACCAGGAAAGCGTAGACCTGAATGCCTATTTGGCGTATGAATGCAAGCTGTTGAAGAAATTCGCAGAACTGACCGGGGAAACGTTCGATGGGCCGGACTACAGTGACAAAGTGGCAGACTATTTCTTTGACAAGAAAATCGGCTACTTCTGCGACCGTCGCCTTGCCGATGGCAGTTTCATCGAAGAACCCGCATGCGAAGGGTACACACCTTTCTGGACCCGCATCGCCACAAAAGAACAAATGGACCGGGCTTTAGTATGGCTGACAGACACGACAAAGTTTGCAACTTACATTCCCTTTCCTACCGCAGCAGCCGACAATCCCAAGTGCGACCCAAACGGCTATTGGCGGGGGCCTATCTGGCTCGACCAAACGTATCAGGCCATCAAGGGATTACGCAACTACGGGTACAATGAACTGGCCGACAAATACACGCTGCAGGTTTTCGACCGCTGCCAAGGACTGGCCGATGATGCACCCATTCATGAAAATTATGGCACACACAACGGCGAGTGCCTGCAAGCACCCCATTTCAGCTGGAGTGCGTCACACCTGCTGATGCTGTACGAAGACTACGGAAAATAATTCCGATGTAACACGCGGTATCCCGCATCACAAAACATAACTGCACGCATAAGCCGACATGACCTGCGACATTGGCTTATGCGTGCAGTTGTCCAAAAATACCACCGATAACCGTCCGATTTCCGCAGGCAAACCATCGGGGCACCGTGGTGTTCTCCACAATCGTTTCAACGCATCTCCACCAACAGGCACCGTCAGCCGCCGTCATGAGGTTTCCGGCCTCAAATCGGAGTTTCCGGGCAGATGTCCTCGGCAGGCAGTGTGGGCGGTTCACCCTGTCCCCACCAGTCCATCCATATTGACAAATCTGTGGTCTCCGCATAGTCGTCCGGTGCTACGGCAACGTTGCCCGTATCGGTGTCTATACCGAGCAGGAACTTGTCAATGAACGCCTCCACCTCAGGATACTGGCTTTCGTCCAGCACACAGTGCCTGTGCCCAGCAACAATGGAGTAACCTACCCGGTCGCCTATGCCGAACTCTTCCCATACTTTCTTCGCCGCGTTCATCGACACGTAACCCGACGGATCGGCGAGCCACCGGTAGTCGGGATTGCCCAACATGAGCAACGCCCTGGGACACACCATTGCGCAAAGTTCATGATGGTCGTATGGCAGACGGTATACATTATTTCCGGAGAAAGTTGTTCCGAGACTCTGCAAGAACCAGTTATAGTCAGTATTGTTAAGGTTTTCCACCTCCTCGAGGTTTTGCGACACGCGCCATGCCGCAGCTCCGCCGCCGCCCGGCTCTTGGGTTATCGTCAGTGCAATGCGCTCGTCGAAGGCTCCGCAGAACAGTGCCATCTTGCCTGCATACGAGCATCCCGTTACGCCGATGTGGCTCATGTCAATTTTCGTAACTTCCGGTCCGAGTATCTGCAGGCCGTCTATCAGGCGGCTGAGTCCCCATGCCCATTCGCTGTACGCTCCGTTGTTGATAAGCTCGGGGTACAGGCGCACAAATCCGTATGTCGCCCTGTCGCTCGAACCACCGAACTGTGAGTAGCCGTTCACCTGTTTTTCGTGGAAAATCATGGTGGCTATCGGCCTTTCGGCGAATATGCTCTTGGGCAACGATATGCCGCTCGTGCCTATCATCAGGGCGTAGGGAGCCTCACCAGTCGACGGATAGTTAATGTCGGATGTCAGCGTGAGTGTTTCGCCGTTGACGGTGACGTCCACAACAAGTGTGTTGCCATCCATGCGTGCCTGCACGTTGCCAAGGTCAACTTCGGGCTTTGTGCCTATCTCGTAATGTTGTATTTCCTTGGCTATCTCGGCTCTTCGCTTCGACCAGTCACTGAAATCCGTACTCCGCCCCGAGCCGTCAGACCATTCGAACGGGTCGGTGAGCGGCTGCACTTCCGGCAAATCCTCGAACCCGGGACATACGGGGGCCGGATATGCCGCACCGGTATTCTCCACTTCGTACACCAGCGGTACCTGTACGATATCTTGCGCATTGACTGCGCAGTTGAGTGCCGTAAACGACACCAACGCCATTAATCTTCTTTTCATACCTATTACTTTTTTAACGTGTCATAATCTTCTTTGTGTGTGTGTTGTGCCGTCAGATGTCTCTAATTCCCAAAATGTAATAAATCAAACTCACGTTTAATCTATGTGATCCTTGAGGAACCGATCCACACAATCGAAAGTTTGTTGTGTCCAAAATTCCCATGACCCATGGTCCGCCCCTTCCAAAACATAGTAGACATATTCCTTATCCGCATCTTTTAATATTCTTGCCATCAGTTCAGTCTGGCTGAAAGGTACAATGTGGTCGCATGTCCCTACAGCCAGCAGTACAGGCGGAATGTTCCGGTCTTTGTCTACATAATGGGCAGGGCTGGCTGCATCTGCCTCCTGAATATGCTCGTCTACATTTACACCTCCCAGTAACATTCCTTCAGGTGAATCAGCTTTTCCTGAACTGGCAGAACAGGGGTCGGTATGAATGCTTTTAATATCAGATATGCCATAATAAGATACACAGGCATTGACAGAGGTGGAATATTCCCGGTATAAGTCCGTATCAAATTCTGTTATCCCTTCTGTCACAGCTGTCATCAGCGCCAGATGTCCACCGGAGGAATCACCCCACACAAACACATTATCAGTATCAACCCCATATTCTTGGGCGTTTTTACGCATAAAACGAATAGCCGCCTTGACATTCTGCAATTGCACAGGGAAAGGGGCTATACCGGAATGAACGTATTCAACAAGTGCAACAACATAACCTCTTTTTGCAAAATCGGCCAAAGCGGGCAGGTTGGTATATACATTCTGCTTCATCCATGCAGAACCCGGTATATAGACAACACAGGGATATTTTTCGCCATCCCAGCTATCCGGTTTCAATATCTGTAAAGTGAGATTTTCTCCGTGAGAGGACATATAGCCTACATCAGGGATATACTGGATTTTGTATTGTTTTTGCGGGAACGTCAATATTTGTGCTGTTTCCATTTCTGAATGGCATTCATGCCACTGTGGATTATTGAAACAATCCTGAAAATTCATTTGTGATTTTGCAGTAACGGACACGCAAATCATTAGAAATGATAATTTAAGTCTTAAATTCATATTCCGACACGTTTTTATTAACAATACATTTTTCTATCAAACAATGCCTGTTTTCATTGCTTTTCGTGCTATAAAATTAACATGATGCCGTAAATTAACAACTTTGTCAATTGCATGTTTGACAACATGTTTAAGTTTCTTTTACAAACATCCCGGAAATTTCTCCGACATCCCAACCGCCTTCCTACAGTCTTAATCTTCCTTAAAAAAGTCACCCGAAGAGAAAGGATGACAAGAATTTTCGGCAAACCCGTATCTTTGCCTAAAGGATGCAAGGCGGAAGTGTCTGCCGGCAGATGAAAACCAGCCCGACCGTTCTTCTCTGCATGATTTTAAGGCGACGGCGGATGCACAAACAAGAAACAAAGCATGTTTTCTACAAAAGCTCCGGAAAACAAAGTCGCCTTTCCGCAAGGCGATACAGACAGTTTGCAGTCGCAAGTCATTGACTGGATCCGCTTCCCGTTGGCGGTGGCAGTAGTGTTCATTTGCAGTTTCGATACGCCTCCCCATCGGTGATATGGCAACGCTACAGTCCGAACCCTTATCAGCCTGAAGGTGGGTGCTTTCTTAGTAAAAGGGAAACCGCTTTTGAACAAAGGAGGAAATGATACAATGATATCCTTGCACTCCCCTAACCAGGATATGCAAGGATATTTATTGAAGAAAAAAGTATCGCTGAATTATCCGAACATGGAAGAAATCCGCCCGATTCCGGCAACCAGATGGTCTATTTCCTCTTTCGTATTATACAAGCCCAAAGACGCACGCACCGTGCCTTCGATGCCCAAGCGATGCATCAGCGGCTCGGCACAATGATGCCCCGTACGAACTGCGATGCCCAGGCGGTCGAGCAACGTACCCATGTCGAAATGATGGATGCGGCCTACCAGAAACGAGATGACCGAACATTTCTGTTCCGCCTCGCCAAAGATACGCATGCCCGGAACGGATTTCAAACGCTCCGTGGCATAAGCGGTCAGTTCCTGCTCGTAAGCATGGATTTCTTCCATACCTATGGCGGACACATAATCGAGTGCCTTCGCCAACGCCGTGCTGCCAATGTAGTCGGGCGTACCGGCCTCGAACTTGAAGGGCAGATCATTGAAAGTGGTTTTCTCGAAACTCACGTTCCGGATCATCTCACCACCTCCCTGATAAGGAGGAAGGCGGTCGAGCCACGCTTCCTTGCCATAGAGCACACCAATACCCGTAGGTCCGTACACTTTATGCCCGCTGAATACATAAAAGTCGGCATCCAAAGCCTGTACATCCACCGGCATGTGAGGAATGCTTTGCGCTCCGTCCACCAATACGGGGACACCGTGGGCATGGGCTATCCGTACCAGCTCGTCTACAGGATTCACCGTTCCCAGCACATTGGACACGTGTGTCACCGAAACAATCCGTGTACGCGGGGTAAAAAGCCTTTCATATTCATCGAGCAACAACTCTCCCCGGTCGTTCATCGGGATGACTTTCAGCACAATACCTTTGCGGGCAACCTGCAACTGCCACGAAACGATGTTGCTGTGATGTTCCATAACAGAAACAATCACCTCATCGCCCGCCTGCATCTGGCTGTCGGCAAAAGTGGAAGCCACCAGGTTAATCCCTTCTGTGGTACCACGGGTAAAGACGATTTCGGCCGTAGTACGTGCATTGATGAATTTTCTTACGGTTTCGCGCGAAGCCTCGTGCAGGTTGGTTGCCTGCTGTGAAAGGAAATGCACGCCACGGTGCACATTGGCGTTCACCGAGTAATATTCGTCTGTTATCGACTCTACTACCTGACGGGGCTTTTGCGTGGTGGCACCGTTATCTAAATAGACCAGCGGCTTGCCATACACAGTCCGTTGCAGGATGGGGAAGTCTGCTCTGATTTTTGCTATGTCGTACATACTCTTGTTTTTTAGCGGACAAGGCATCCGCCGGTAAGGGCCTTACCTGCCTTGTTTGTTCATTTACATATCGTACATCCCTGGCATTTGCTCAATTCGCCTCGGAAACGTTTTTCCACCAGACGGTGCAGACGGTCCTTCAATGCGTCCATCCGGATATTGTCAATGACTTCATTGACAAAAGCGAACATCAACAGAAGACGGGCTTCCTTCAGACTGATTCCCCTCTGCTGCATGTAGAACAGGGCATCCTCATCCATCTGTCCGACTGTCGCACCATGTGAACATTTCACATCATCGGCATAAATTTCCAACTGGGGTTGCGTGTACATGTGCGCTTCTTTTGTCACGCACAAGTTACGGTTGACCTGCCGGGAAGAAGTGTGCTGCGCTCCCTCACGTACCAACACCTTTCCTGCAAAGGCTCCCACAGACCGGTCGTCAAGCACATACTTGAACAGTTCATTACTGGTACAGTCGGGTACCTTGTGGTCGATGAACGTATGATTGTCTATCCACTCATTCTTGTCGGCTATCGCCATGCCACACAGGTTGACTTCCGCCCCGCGCCCCGAAAGGGTAACCTCGGTTGTGTTGCGCGTCATACCGTTATGCAAGGTAATTCCATTCAACAGTACGTTACTGCCTGCCTGCTGGTCTACAAAAAGGTTACTGAAACGGACAGTGCTGTTATGAGTTTCTTCCAGTTCATAGAAGTCGAACACGGCACCTTCCCCTACAAAAACTTCGGTAACCTGTGTGGAAAGGAAATTAACATTGTCCATGGCATGGTCGCATACCAGCAACTTGACCTGGGCACCCGCTTCAAGGATAACCAGCAGGCGGCGGTTCACCAGGAAATCGACATCCGCACGCAAGACATTCACAATCTGGATAGGGCGATCCACCACAGTGTTTTTGGGCACGTAAAGAAACACACCATCCTGTGCAAACATGGTATTGAATGCCACGACACCATCTTTCGCCGTGTTGGCAAGCCTGCCGTAATACTCCCCGACCAGTCCGGGATACTGCACATCCATGTCCTTCAGGCTGCCAAAGACAACACCTTCAGGCAATTGTGTCGATGGATGGTCGTGCTTGTCGAAAACATCGTTGACAACGAAATACAAGGATGTGCTCATATTCGGGACATCACACCTGAATACTTCATACGGATTGACCGGGATCTCCAAACGGTTCAGGTTCAACCCAAAATCGGGTGCGAAATATTTGCCCACTTCGGTATACCTGTATTTCTCCTGCTTGCGGGTAGGAAATCCCAATCGCCCGAAATCGGCAAAAGCCTTTGCGCGCAGGGCGTTCAACCCCTTGGCGCTGTGGCGGCAAATCAGCTCCTCACAACGTGTAAAAAGATCAAGATATTGTTGTTCTGCCTTCATAGTCATTCTCCCAGCTCCTTCTTGATCCAGTCGTAACCTTTTTCTTCCAGTTCCAAAGCCAGTTCCGGTCCTGCGGTCTTCACGATACGTCCCTTATAGAGCACATGCACGACATCGGGCTTGATATAATCCAGCAGACGCTGGTAGTGGGTAATCACGATGCAACTGGTATCCGGTGTTTTCAGTCTGTTCACTCCTTCTGCTACGATACGCAAGGCATCTATGTCCAACCCGGAATCCGTTTCGTCCAAAATGCTCAGTTTAGGTTCAAGCATCGCCATCTGGAAGATTTCGTTCCGCTTTTTCTCACCTCCGGAAAAACCTTCATTCACCGAGCGGTTGGCCAACTTGCTGTCGAGTTCCACCACCTCACGCTTTTGGCGCATCAATTTCAGGAACTCGCCGGCTGTCAATGCCGGAAGTCCTTTGTATTTCCGCTGCTCGTTGACGGCTGCCCGCATGAAGTTGACCATGCTGACTCCCGGTATTTCCACCGGATATTGGAAAGACAAGAACAAACCTTCGTGGCTGCGGTCTTCCGGGCTCATCGCCAGGAGGTCCTTTCCATCGAAAGTGACAGAGCCCCGCGTCACCCCGTATGCCGGATGTCCCACCAGTACATTACTCAACGTACTTTTCCCGGACCCGTTCGGTCCCATAATAGCATGCACCTCACCGGTCTTTACACTCAGATTAATTCCTTTCAATATCTCTTTGCCATTGATACTGGCATGCAAGTCTTTTATTTCTAACATAATCGGATAATAAATAATAATTTGCAGTCAAATGGTCCTTGTCGGGACTCAGCCCACACTCCCCTCCAACGACACGGAGAGCAACTTCTGCGCTTCTATGGCAAACTCCATCGGAAGCTTGTTCAATACTTCCTTAGCATATCCGTTAACAATCAGCCCAACGGCATCCTCGGTCGGTATACCACGCTGGTTGCAATAAAACAACTGCTCTTCCGATATCTTGGATGTCGTGGCCTCGTGTTCCACGATAGCCGTTTCGTTATGGATATCCATATAAGGGAAAGTATGCGCACCGCAGCGGTTTCCTAACAGCAAGGAATCACACTGGCTATAGTTGCGGGCGTTGTCCGCCTTCTCCGATACCCGTACCAGCCCGCGATAGGAATTCTGGCTTCTCCCGGCGCTGATACCTTTGCTCACGATGGTAGAACGGGTATTCCGTCCCAGATGAATCATCTTCGTACCCGTATCCGCCTGCTGGTAATTATTAGTTACCGCCACCGAATAGAATTCCGCCGTTGAATTGTTACCGCTCAAAATACAGCTGGGATATTTCCACGTAATGGCCGAGCCGGTTTCTACCTGAGTCCACGAAAGTTTGCTGCCTTCCCCCTTGCAGTTGCCCCGTTTCGTTACAAAATTATAAACCCCGCCCCTGCCTTCCGCATCACCGGGATACCAATTTTGCACGGTGGAATACTTTACTTCGGCACGATCCATCACTACGATTTCCACGATGGCGGCATGCAATTGATTCTCATCACGCATCGGAGCGGTACATCCCTCCAGATAAGAAACATAACTGTCATCATCCGCCACGATCAGGGTACGTTCGAACTGGCCAGTATTTGCCGCATTGATGCGGAAATAGGTAGAAAGTTCCATCGGACAACGTACCCCCTTCGGTATATAGACAAAAGAGCCATCGCTGAACACCGCCGAATTGAGTGCGGCAAAGAAATTATCCCGATAGCCCACGACCGACCCCAAGTATTTTCTCACCAAATCGGGATGCTCGCGCACGGCCTCACTGATGGAACAGAATATGATTCCTTTCTCCAACAAGGTTTCCTTGAACGTGGTCTTTACCGATACCGAATCCATTACGGCATCCACTGCCACGCCACTCAATGCAGCCTGTTCTTCCAAGGGGATTCCCAACTTGTTGAAAGTCTTCAGCAATTCCGGATCCACTTCGTCCAGACTTTTGGAACCTGCCTTCTTCCGGATAGGATCGGCATAATACGAAATAGACTGGTAGTCTATCTCCGGGATGGTCAAATGCGCCCACGCAGGCATCTCCAAAGAAAGCCAATAGTGGTATGCCTTCAAGCGGAAATCCAACAACCATTCCGGTTCACCCTTCTTGGCAGAAATCAAACGTACCACATCTTCATCCAATCCCCTCCCGATAATATCCGTATGGACATCGGTCGTAAAGCCATACTTATATTTCTCTTTGGTCAGTTCCTTTACATATTTATTGGGTTCTATCTCCATAGTTCAATCTATTAATTGTTCAGTAACATCTCTTATTGCCGGATAGAAAAAACCCGATGTTTCCTCCACCGGATAATATAATAATGAACGCTGTTTGACGGCCAAGGCTATCAGACAGTTTTCCGTATCAGCAAACTCGATAAAACGGAAAAGGATGCCCAGCAACAGCATGTACTTCACACCTCCCAGTCCTGCACCTAAAAGGCGGTTGATACACCCTAACTGCAAACCGTTCACAATACGGGTCAACAGGGAAGCCACCAAAAGAAAGCCCACAGGTACAAGGATGCCGATAAGGGCAAAAGCCAAGATGCGGGCCAACATCACCGAAGTACCCAAAGCCTCTCCCATCCTGTCACCTACCGCCACGAACAGGGCACGTGCCACGAGCAGACCCACAAACAGACCCACAATGGAAGCCACCTGCCGTATGGCACCCTTCACGAAGCCCGACATGGCTCCAATCCCTATAACCATTACAATAATCCAATCCAGCGTATCCATTGGCCCGCCATATAAAAAAATCGTCATCCGGGACGAAGCGACAATCCCCTACGCGCATCCTGGCATGTAAGATCCCCCGCATCGTCCGGAATGACAAACCATATTCTGCCTGCACGCTGCAAGCGGTCCGACTCATAACGTCTGTTTCACTTCCACTTCCTCATAAGTTTCAATCACATCGCCCACTTTCAAGTCATTGCAATTGGTCAGGCTGATACCACACTCGAAATTGATGCCTACTTCCTTCACATCGTCCTTGAACCGTTTCAGTGCATTGATGGACCCTGTGAAGATAACGATACCATCACGAATCAAGCGTGCCTTGTCCGTACGTTTCACCTTACCGGTCTTCACCACTCCGCCGGCTACCATACCTACCTTACTGATGTTGAACACCTCGCGTACTTCAACTGTTGCCGTCACCTGTTCTTTCACGGTAGGAGCCAACATTCCTTCCATGGCCGCCTTCACCTCTTCTATCGCATCATAGATAATGGAATACTTACGAATGTCCACACCTTCCTGTTCCGCCAATTTGGACGCACCACTGGAAGGACGCACCTGGAATCCAACGATAATGGCATCCGAAGCCGCCGCCAAAGATACATCCGATTCGGAAATCTGCCCTACTCCCTTATGGATGACATTCACTTGAATCTGCTCGGTGGACAATTTTATAAGGGAATCGCTCAACGCTTCCACCGAACCATCCACGTCACCTTTTACAATCACATTCAGTTCATGGAAGTCGCCCAAAGCCAAACGCCGTCCCACTTCATCCAACGTAAGCATTTTCTGAGTACGCAAGCCTTGCTCGCGCTGCAGTTGCTCACGCCTGGTGGCTATTTCGCGTGCTTCCTGTTCCGTTTCTATCACATGGAATGTGTCGCCTGCGGCAGGGGCGCCGTTCAAGCCCAAAATAAGGGCAGGCTCTGCCGGACCGGCTTCCTTCATGCGTTGGTTCCGCTCATTGAACATCGCCTTAATCTTACCGTAATTCGTACCGGCCAATACGATGTCGCCCACTTTCAGTGTGCCGTTCGACACCAATACCGTAGCCACGTACCCACGGCCTTTGTCCAATGAAGATTCGATGATAGGTCCCGTCGCCCTGCGGTTGGGGTTTGCCTTCAAATCGAGCATCTCGGCCTCCAGCAATACCTTCTCCAATAATTCCTTGACGCCTGTGCCCTTCTTCGCCGAGATGTCCTGCGACTGGTATTTGCCTCCCCACTCTTCTACGAGGAAATTCATGGCCGCCAACTCTTCCTTGATTTTGTCCGGATTGGCATTGGGCTTGTCTATCTTGTTGATGGCAAACACAATGGGTACTCCCGCAGCCATGGCATGGTTGATGGCTTCTTTCGTCTGCGGCATCACGTTGTCATCCGCCGCTACGATGATGATGACCACATCGGTCACTTTCGCACCACGAGCACGCATGGCAGTAAATGCTTCATGCCCCGGCGTATCAAGGAAAGTGATGCGTCTTCCGTCTTCCAGCTGTACATTGTAGGCACCGATATGTTGCGTGATACCCCCGGCTTCACCGGCAATCACATTTGCCTTTCGGATGTAGTCCAACAAGGAGGTCTTTCCGTGGTCGACATGCCCCATAACCGTAACAATAGGCGCACGCGGCAACAAATCTTCCTCGGCATCCGCTTCTTCTTCCACTGCCTGGGCCACATCCGCACTCACATATTCGGTCTTGAACCCGAACTCTTCCGCCACCAGGTTGATGGTTTCGGCATCGAGGCGCTGGTTGATGGAAACCATGATACCGATACTCATGCAAGTAGAAATGATTTGGGTGACCGGCACATCCATCATGCTGGCCAGCTCGTTTGCCGTAACAAATTCGGTCAGCTTCAATACTTTGCTTTCCTCCTGTTCCAGTTCCTCCTGCTCCATCTGGCGGTTCTGGATGGATTCACGTTTTTCTTTGCGGTACTTAGCAGCTTTATTCTTTCCCTTGTTGGTCAGACGTGCCAGCGTTTCCTTCACCTGCCTAGCTACATCTTCATCGCTTACTTCGGCTTTTACCACCGGCTTCTTAAAACGGTCTTTCCCGTGTTTGCCGCTTTGCCCCGCGTTCTTGCCCGTTTTTTCACTCCGGAAATTAATTCCATTTCCGGCACTGTTGATATCGACCCGCTCCTTATTGATGCGGTTCCGTTTCTTCTTTCCGCCACCATCGGCATCTTGCCCTCCACTGCCCGACTTCTCATCGGTCTTACGGATTTCCTTAATGATGGCATCTTTCATCTGCTTGCGCTGCTCCTGGCGCTGCTTGTCCTTTTCCTCCCGTTCCTTGCGTTTTTCCTCTTTCGATTTCTTTTTCGGACGGGTAGACTGGTTCAGCGTTGCCAAGTCTATCTGGCCAACCACATTGATTTTCGACTTAAACTCAGTGGGACGGATTTTAAACACATCGTCATCCGCCGTACCTTCATCCGGCTTCTCATCCTGTTCCTCTTCCTCCGGAACGGGTTTCACCTCTTCTTCTGGCAGTGTCTCCCCGGACTGTCCCGCCCCTTCATCCACGGCACTCCCGTACTGGGGCTGCACAGGTTCTGCCAAAGCTTCTTCGTGTACGGGTTCTTCCTTCACCTCAGGCACAGGTTCTGCCGCAACAACCGGCATTTCCATTTCTTCCTTCTCTGTTTCTGTCTGTCCTGCTACAACCGTTTTCGATTTCTTTTTCTTATTCAGACTGTCCAGATCAATTTTCCCCACCTGTTTGAATTTCGGGCGTGTATCTTCGGGCACTACCGTTTCTATCATTTCAGGTTTTGGCTTATCCGCCTGCAGGCCATCGATGGAAACAGAAGCCTTGTTACGTTCCTTGTTCTGACGTCCCTGGAAAATTTTTCCCGACTCTATTTTCAAATCCTTATCTTTGCTAAACTCTTTCACAAGTGCAGCATATTGTTCGTCAGTAATCCTCGCATTCGGATTCGCCTCGATGGCATATCCTTTCTTCTTCAGAAAATCCACCACCGTAGCTATCCCTACATTCAAATCTCTTGTTACTTTGTTCAGTCTTATTGTCATAAATCCTTTTAAGTTTTTAATAGAGTACGAAAAAAATCTCATTGAATAAACCAACTAACGAATAGCAAATAACTTGCCTGATAATAAGCCGCACACCCACTTGCTATCTGATTAAACAATCACTCGGAGCCTTCCTCAAACTCAGCTTTCAAAATTCTCAACACATCGTCCACCGTGTTCTCTTCCAGATCGGCCTTCTCAATCAACATCTCACGCGGAGCGTTCAGCACCCCTTTTGCCGTATCTATACCGATGCTCTTGATGGCATTGATGACCCATTCATCGATTTCATCCTTGAACTCATCCAGATAAATGTCCTCATCCATCGCGTTATCGTCCACCTCGCGAAACACGTCTATCGTATATTCCGTCAGCATACTTGCCAACTTGATATTCATTCCGCCCTTCCCGATGGCCAATGACACCTCTTCGGGCTTCAGGTAGACCTCCGCCCTTTTGTCGTCTTCATGCATGACAATAGAAGACACTTTTGCCGGGCTCAAGGCACGCTGGATAAACAGCTGCATGTTCGATGTATAATTTACCACGTCTATATTCTCATTCCGAAGCTCACGCACAATGCCGTGGATACGCGAGCCCTTCACCCCCACGCAGGCTCCTACGGGGTCGATACGGTCGTCATACGATTCCACCGCAATCTTGGCACGCTCACCGGGGATACGCGCTATCTTCTTGATGGTTATCAGCCCGTCATTGATTTCAGGCACCTCCTGTTCGAACAGGCGTTGCAGGAACACCGGCGACGTACGGCTCAGGATGATTTTCGGGTTATTGTTCTTGTTGTCCACACGTGCAACCACGGCACGGACCGTTTCACCTTTCCGGTAGAAATCACTCGGTATCTGTTCCGTCTTGGGCAGAAGCAGTTCATTACCTTCATCGTCCAGCAACAAGATTTCTTTTTTCCATATCTGGTAGACTTCGGCGGCAATGATGGTCCCCACCTTATCCACATAGTTATTGTACAGGCTGTCTTTCTCCAGTTCCAGTATCTTGGAAGCCAGCGTCTGGCGAAGGTTCAGGATGGCACGCCGCCCGAACTTCTCGAATATCACCTCATCAGTCACCTCTTCCCCCACTTCATACGAAGCGTCAATCTTACGTGCCTCAGTCAGTGAAATCTGCCGGTTCGGATTGGCAAAGTCCTCGTCTGCCACTACCTCACGATTACGCCATATCTCTAAATCTCCCTTGTCGGGGTTTACGATTACGTCATAATTTTCATCTGTACCGAACATCTTCGCAATCACGCTACGGAAAGATTCTTCCAAGACGCTCACCATCGTGGTACGGTCGATGTTCTTCAGTTCTTTAAATTCCGAAAACGTGTCAATCAAACTGACAGCAGGTTCTTTCTTCGCCATAATTTATTTAAAGCTAATTAAGTATTTGGTGTATTTTATTTCATCGTATGTAAAAGCCACATCCTGTTCCATCAACTTTGGACGCTTGGCGCCCTCAGGTTTCACCTTGACGGTCACGGTTACGGTAAACCCCGCCTCATCGGCATCCGACAATACGCCGGTCCATTTCTTGCCACTTTTGTCCATGACCTCCACTTCTTTCCCCACATGAATCAGGTACTGCTTCAGTACCTTGAAAGGCTGGCCGATGCCGGCTGAACCGACTTCCAATTCATAATCTTCTTCTTCCCGGTCCAACTTCGACTCGATGTACCGGCTCAAATCCACGCAATCATCAATCCATACACCTTCCGCATGGTCGATTTCAACAACGATCTTATCATCCGGGCTTACAGTGACATCTACCAGAAAATAATCTTTCCCGTCCAGCCATTCATCGACAATCCGGGCAACAACATTTTTTTCTATCATGTATTATTTTTGTAAGAATAAAAAAAGGAGCCTTACCGCCCCTCCACCTTCTCATTCATCTCGTTTGCAAAGATACAAATAATATAATGCCTTGCAAAATATAAGTATAATTATTTTATTTTTAATTCGTTTTAACGCAACAAAACATTCCAGCCGCACAA
>CAZAUU010000021.1:0-35776 GCA_964488405.1 uncultured Phocaeicola sp. | reverse complement strand
TAATTCTTACATACACAAACAAAAAAGTAAACTTTTTATTTGGATTTACAAAAATAATATCTACATTTGTGCGGATTTATAACAGAAAGAAAGAAGGGGAATGAATTCTTTTATGACAAATACATACCATTGGTGGCGTTACTTGCAACTTTCCAAAGCCGTAAGGTGACCAGTCGTGTAGTGTCTTTCCATAATTTTTTTAAAACACATGTAAAAGGCTGTCGCTCTTACGACAGCCTTTTACAGTTTGCGAACAAACCAAAAAGCAATCGAAATATGAATATGAGACAGTATCAAGCAGACCCAAACGGATTTTATGGGGAATTCGGAGGTGCTTACATCCCCGAAATCCTATACCGGTGCGTAACCGAACTCAAAGACGCTTACCTTGATGTGCTGGAAAGTGAAGACTTCAAGCAAGAATTTGCCCTTCTCTTGCACGACTATGTAGGACGCCCGTCCCCCCTTTATTTTGCCAGTCGCCTTTCGGGGAAATACAGATGTAAGATTTACCTGAAACGCGAAGACCTGAACCACACGGGAGCGCACAAGATAAACAACGCTATCGGACAGGTACTTCTGGCACGGCGCATGGGGAAAAAACGAATCATTGCCGAAACGGGTGCGGGACAGCATGGGGTGGCCACAGCCACAGCCTGTGCCCTGATGGATATGGAATGCATTGTATATATGGGCGAAACCGACATTGCCCGCCAGCACATCAACGTGGAAAAGATGAAGATGTTAGGAGCCGAGGTACGCTCTGTCACTTCGGGAAACAAGACCCTGAAAGATGCCACAAACGAAGCCATCCGCGACTGGTGCTGCCATCCAGAAGACACATATTACGTCATCGGATCCACCGTGGGTCCCCATCCATATCCCGACATGGTGGCACGCTTGCAATCAGTCATCAGTGAAGAAATCAAAGAACAACTGCTCCGGCACGAAGGACGCGACTATCCTGATTACCTGATAGCCTGCGTAGGCGGAGGAAGCAACGCTGCCGGCACCATCTATCATTATCTGGACAATGAGAATGTGAAAATCGTGCTGGCAGAAGCAGGTGGGAAAGGAATCCTCTCCGGATACTCCGCCGCCACCATCCATTTGGGGAAGGTGGGCATCATACATGGTGCGAAAACCTTAGTGATGCAAGATGAGGACGGACAGATTGTAGAACCATATTCTGTTTCGGCAGGACTGGACTATCCGGGCATCGGCCCCTTGCACGCGAACCTTTCCGTCCGGAAACGTGCAACTGTATTTGCCATCAATGACGATGAAGCCATCAAAGCCGCCTACGAACTTACCCGACTGGAAGGCATCATCCCCGCATTGGAATCGGCCCATGCGCTTGGAATACTGGAGAAACTGACGTTCCGTCCTTCGGACATCGTGGTGCTGACTGTATCGGGCAGGGGAGACAAGGATATCGAGACTTATCTAAAGAACAAGGAATGACACCATGCATACCTGATTACCAACATAAACCATTAATTTTATGAATTCCTACCATTATCAAACCAAACATAAAGTCTTGCTGGGCGACCTGCACACACCGGTAAGCACCTACCTGAAAGTGCGCGACCTCTTTCCGCAAAGTGCCCTGATGGAAAGTTCCGACTACCACGGGACGGAAAACAACCGCTCGTTCATCGGGCTGGACCCGATAGCCAGTATCAGTGTGAACCACCGAATGGCCGTCGCCATTTATCCCGACCACTCGTGCGAAGAGATTCCCATCGGAGAAACCTGTACAGTGGAAAACGTGATGAACCGTTTCCTTTCACGTTTCCAGGTGACGGGAGAATACGCCAACTATTGCGGACTTTACGGGTACACCTCATTCAACGCAGTGCGCTACTTTGAGCCAATCGACGTGAAAGACAGCACCGAAAACAAGAACGATGCACCAGAAATCCTGTATATATTATACAAATATATCATCGTCTTCAACGATTTTAAAAGTGAAATGGTGCTGGTCGAGATGAAAGGTGATGGAGAGCCAAGCCGCATAACCGAGATAGAACATGCCATCCACAACCGCAACTATACGACTTACGGCTTTCGTCCCGTGGGGGAAACCACCAGCACCCTGACAGATGAAGAGCATAAGGCAAACATCCGCAAAGGCATCACCCATTGTCTCCGCGGGGACGTTTTCCAAATCGTACTTTCCCGCCGCTTCGTTCAACACTTCCAAGGAGACGATTTCAAGCTCTACCGCGCCCTGCGCAGTATCAATCCCTCGCCCTACCTGTTCTACTTCGACTTCGGAGGATTCCGCATCTTCGGATCTTCACCCGAAACGCATTGCAAAATTGAAAACGGACAGGCGACCATCGACCCGATAGCAGGCACTACGCGGCGAATCGGCAATAAGGAAACAGACCGAAAACTGACCGAAACCCTGCTTGCCGACCCGAAAGAGAATGCCGAACACGTGATGTTGGTAGACCTGGCACGCAACGACTTGAGCCGGAACTGCCACCACACACACGTAGCATTCTACAAAGAGCCACAATACTACAGCCATGTCATCCACCTGGTAAGCCGGGTAAGCGGCACCCTGAATGCGGACACCAATCCCATACGCACATTCTTCGATACCTTTCCAGCCGGCACATTGAGCGGGGCACCGAAAGTGCGTGCCATGCAGCTTATCAGCGAAATAGAGCCACACAACCGGGGAGTCTACGGAGGCTGTATCGGCTTCATCGGACTGAACGGAACGCTGAACCAAGCTATTACCATCCGCACTTTTGTCAGCCGAAACCATGAACTCTGGTTCCAGGCAGGAGGAGGCATCACCGCCATGAGCAACGAAGAAAACGAGCTGCAAGAAGTGAACAACAAATTAGGAGCCTTGAAAAAGGCTATCCTCATCGCCGAACAACTGTAAAAACATACCGCCATGATAAAGACTGTTATCATAGACAATTACGACTCATTCACTTACAACCTGAGCCAAATTCTGCAAGAACTTGGAGCGGAAGTCACCGTAATCCGCAACGATAAGTTCCGGATTGCCGACCTTGGCATATACGACAAAATCGTGCTTTCGCCCGGGCCCGGCATCCCCGAAGAAGCTGGACTGCTGACCAGCGTCATCCGTACTTACGCCACACAGAAACCCATATTGGGCATCTGCCTCGGCGAACAAGCCATAGGCGAAGTGTTCGGTGGGCAACTGGTGAACCTCTCCACAGTCTTCCACGGCATACAAAGCCCTGTAGACATCATTACAGACGATTACCTCTTCCAAGGGCTGCCTCGCGAAATTCCCGTAGGGCGTTACCATTCGTGGGTGGTCGACAGGGACAGCCTGCCACCTTGCCTCGAAATCCTTTCCCTGAGCAAAGAGGGATACATCATGGCATTGCGCCACCGCAGCTACGATGTGCGCGGCATCCAGTTCCATCCCGAATCGGTGCTTACCCCCGACGGCAAGCAAATCATCCGGAACTGGCTGGCACACTGAAACATCACGACAATTAACAGGAACCGGTTTCTTTGAACAAGACCGAAAAACATACATATACGATTACGATAATGAAAGAAATACTGATACGCCTGTTCGCCCACGAAGAACTCACGCACGATGAAGCATACGCACTGATGAGGGGCATCACACAAGGCAAATACAATGACACACAGATAGCCTCCCTGCTCACGGTTTTCCAAATGAGAGGGGTGAAAGTAGACGAACTGACCGGATTCCGGCAGGCATTGCTTGAGACACGCATCCCTGTCGATTTTTCCGATTACAGCCCCATCGATATCGTAGGGACGGGAGGTGACGGGAAAAACACCTTCAACATATCCACCTGTGCCTGTTTCGTGGTGGCAGGAGCCGGCTATGCCGTAGCCAAGCACGGCAACTACGGAGCCACATCGGTGAGCGGGGCCAGCAATGTCATGGAACAGCATGGTGTAAAGTTCACCACCGATGAAACACGGTTGAGGCACTCACTCGAAGCCTGCCGGATGGCTTACCTGCACGCACCGATTTTCAACCCGGCGATGAAACACGTGGCAGGTGTCCGGAAAGCCTTGCAGGTGCGTACCCTCTTCAACCTCCTCGGACCGCTAATCAACCCTTGCAAGCCTGCCTACCAGCTGCTGGGAGTAGCCGACCTTGCCCAGATGCGCCTCTATACCAACACTCTCCAGCAGTTAGGTATCGGATTTGCCGTGGTGAACAACCTGGACGGATATGATGAAATCTCGCTGACCGATGAGTTTAAGGTGATGACCAACCGCTACGAAAGCATCTACCGCCCCTCCGACCTCGGTTTCTCCTTCGTCCGCCAGGAAGAACTCTCGGGAGGGGAAACGCCGCAAGAAGCCGCCCGCATCTTCGACGATGTACTCCAGAACCGCGCCACAAAAGCCCAAACGGAATGCGTGCTGATAAACGCATCGTTTGCCATCCAGGCAATAGAACCGGACAAACCGATAGAAGAATGTGTGGCACTGGCACGCGAATCACTGCAAAGCGGCCAAGCATGGAATACATTCTGCAAGTTCTTGGAAATAAATAGTTAAATACACAAAATGCGAAGCGGGACACAAATAAAAAAACACGACCGCCAGCATAGCCTCACACGTCAGGCGGCATAAGCCATCACGGGCATCCGCACAACCCTACACGACCTTCCATGCAGGCTTATACGGATATCCGTGTTTCCAACGCTTCCCCACTCCGTGTGGACAGATATACCAAAACGTTAAAAGCAAACATCGGATATGAACAAAGACATTTTAGAAGAAATCATCGCGCACAAGCACGCGGAGGTTGCCGGACAAGAAGAAACCTTGCCGGTTTCCTGCCTCGAAAGCCAATTGGGCGTACCTCGTCCGCCACGCAGCCTCAGGCAGGCACTTGCCTCATCATCCACCGGCATCATCGCCGAATTCAAACGCCGCTCCCCCTCAAAAGGGTGGATACACCGCAATGCGGATGCCGCACAGATTCCTTTAACCTACCAACAGGTAGGAGCGGCAGCCCTCTCAATCCTGACTGATGAGACCTACTTCGGAGGTTCGCTGGAAGACATCCGCAGAGCACGCCCCACAGTGGACCTGCCTATCCTCCGCAAGGATTTCATCATCAGCCGTTACCAGCTGGTCCAGGCAAAGCTGGCGGGAGCAGATGCCATACTGCTGATAGCCGCTGCCCTCACGCCACAGGAGTGTAGGGAACTTACCCGTCAGGCACATGAATTAGGTCTCGAAGTCTTGTTGGAATTGCATGGAGAGCACGAGATTGATTACTTGGACACGGAACCGGACGTGGTGGGAATCAACAACCGCAACCTCGGCACATTCCACACCGATGCGACGCATTCCCTGCGACTTGTCGGACAACTGCCCAAAGACATGATACGCATCTCGGAAAGCGGTATCTCACAGCCGGAAACATTGATACAACTGCGCCGTGCAGGCTTCAACGGTTTCCTCATAGGGGAGACCTTCATGAAAACCGACGATCCCGGAAAAACCCTGCATGCCTTCATCCAAGCCCTCGGAATATGATAGTGAAAGTATGCGGAATGCGCCTGGCGGAGAACATACGGGCCGTAGAGGCTGCCGGAGCCGACTGGATAGGATTCATCTGCTACAGCCGTTCCCCCCGTTTCGTGGCGGGCATACCTGCGTATCTCCCCCGCCAATGCAAACGTGTAGGCGTATTCGTGAACGAAACCGTGGAACAGATGGTTGCACGGGCGAAAGAATTACAGTTCGACTACCTCCAACTGCATGGTGCCGAAAGCCCCGATACGTGCCGAATACTGCACAGGCTGGGATTTCGTCTCATCAAGGCATTTGCTCCGAAATGCGCCTCCGATTTCGAACGTACGACAGTCTACGCCCCGTATTGCGATTACCTGCTCTTCGATACCCCGTGCACCGGATTCGGGGGGTCGGGCAAAACATTCGACTGGGCTTTACTCCGCCATTACACCGGCGAAACGCCTTTCCTGCTGAGCGGGGGCATCCGTCCCGAAAGCCTGAACGACCTGCTTTCCTTCCGCCATCCACGCTGGGCAGGTGTCGACCTGAACAGCGGTTTCGAATCTTCACCGGGTATGAAAGATGCACAGGCATTGAAAGCATTCATACAACAACTGAAAAAATAACCAATCAAACATAAGCATTATGAACCGTATAACCACTTTATTCGAACAGAAAAAGCGCGGCATCCTTTCCATTTATTTTTGTGCAGGATGCCCCGTTCCCGACAATACCGCAAACGTGATACAGGTCCTCGAGCAGGAAGGCGTCGACCTGATTGAAATCGGCATCCCCTTCAGTGACCCACTGGCCGACGGACCGGTCATACAGGAGGCCTCGTCCATCGCCTTGCGTAACGGCATGAACCTGCGCCGCCTTTTCCGCCAGCTGGAAGGTATACGCAAGACGGTACGCATCCCACTTATCCTGATGGGATACCTCAACCCCATCATGCAGTACGGCTTTGAAAACTTCTGCCGCAGTTGCCAAGAGTGCGGCATAGACGGCATGATCATCCCCGACCTTCCTTTCAAGGATTATATGGAAGAATACCGTCCCATAGCCGAGCGTTACGGCCTGCACGTCATCATGCTGATTACTCCAGAAACCAGCGAAGACCGTGTCCGCGAAATTGACCGGAACACCGAAGGATTCATCTACATGGTTTCTTCTGCCGCCGTCACCGGCGCACAAAAGGATTTCGACCGGAAAAAGCAGGACTATTTCCAACGCATCGAAGACATGCACCTGCGCAATCCACGCATGATCGGTTTCGGTATCTCGAACAAGCGGACGTATGAGGCTGCCTCCGCCCATGCCTCCGGCTGTATCATCGGAAGCAAGTTCGTGACATTGCTGGAAGAAGAAGGCGGCAACACACAGAAAGCCATTGCCCGTCTGAAAGAGTTGCTGAAACAGGAATAGTACACCCATCTCAGGAAGCATGCCGGCAGGGCACATGAATCACTGTCCTGCCGGCATACCCGCCCGGAATTCGTCCCTTACATACTTTCAATTTGAAACATCTCGTACCGGTTTTACACAGAATTATCAGGTACAGGCGAGCAATCTGTCGTTTTGATATTCCAAACATTTCAGCTTTCAAACACAAATTCGTACCTTTGCCGGAAAATAAACACATATATGATAATACCTGACTACCCATCCGTCCTGTTAATATACACCGGTGGCACAATCGGCATGATCGAAAACCCGGAAACGGGAGCCTTGGAAGCTTTCAACTTCGACCAGCTGCAAGAGAACGTACCGGAACTGAAACGCTTCAACTACCGTATCTCGGCCTACCAATTCACCCCACCTATCGACTCATCGGACATGGAACCCGCCCTGTGGGCAAAACTTGTGAAAATTATCCACTACAACTACGACAACTTCGATGGGTTTGTCATCCTGCACGGCACGGACACCATGGCATACACGGCATCCGCCCTGAGTTTCATGCTCGAAAACCTGAGCAAACCGGTCATCCTGACCGGAAGCCAACTGCCTATCGGCGTATTGCGCACCGACGGGAAGGAGAATCTGATTACCTCCATCGAAATAGCCGCCGCCAAACATCCCGATGGACGTGCCGTGGTGCCGGAAGTATGCATCTTTTTCGAGAACCTGCTGTTGCGTGGGAACCGTACGACCAAAATCAATGCGGAAAATTTCAATGCCTTCCGCTCATACAACTATCCTCCTCTTGCCACGGCAGGGATACACATCAAGTACGAATACGACCGCATCCGCAAGGTGAATCCCAATCTCCCGATGCATCCCCATTTCGTATCCGATACGAACGTCATCGTCCTGACCATCTTCCCCGGAATACAGGAAAACATAGTCAGCAACGTGCTGCACACACCCGGACTGAAAGCTGTCATACTGAAGACATACGGATCGGGCAACGCACCGCAGAAACCGTGGTTCATCCAACTGCTAAAAGAAGCTACCCAAAGGGGCATCATCATCGTCAATATCTCGCAATGCCCCACAGGTATGGTGGAAATGGCACGCTACGAAACAGGATTGCACCTGCTGGACGCAGGCGTCATCAGCGGATACGACTCCACCGTGGAAAGCGTGCTGACCAAGCTGATGTTCTTGTTAGGACACAACCTGGACCCGAAAGAAATCCGGAGCGAGATGAACCGTCCCATTGCCGGGGAATTCACCCGTCCCGGATTGTAACCGATTTGTAACATCCGTTTCATACCCCCGAAACAAAAAAGCACCACTTTTGCCATGAAACCAACCATAGAGTACAAAAAGATGAACGAAAACCGCATTCTTGTCGTAGACGATGAAGACGATCTCTGCGAAATCCTGAAGTTCAACCTCGAGATGGAAGGATACAAAGTGGACACTGCCCATTCTGCCGAAGAGGCTTTGAAACTGGACATCACGCAATACAACCTGCTGTTGCTGGATGTCATGATGGGGGAAATCTCCGGGTTCAGGATGGCACGGATATTGAAAAGCGATAAGGACACCACCAACATCCCCATCATCTTTATCACGGCGAAAGACACCGAAAATGATACCATCACCGGATTCAATTTAGGTGCCGACGATTATATCTCCAAACCGTTCTCGCTGCGCGAGGTTGTCATGCGTGTCAAAGCCGTGCTGCGCCGTACCTCCGTACAAGTTAAAGAAAAGGAACAACTACAATACCGGGAGCTCACCATCAATGTCCTGCAAAAGAAACTAACTATCAGCGGCGAAGAGATTCCACTCACCAAGAAAGAGTTCGAAATCCTACTGCTGTTGATACAGAACGCGGGACGGGTATTTTCGAGGGAAGACATCCTGGCGAAAGTATGGAACGATGAAGTCTATGTGCTCGACCGTACCATTGATGTCAACATCACCCGCCTGCGCAAGAAGATAGGCGAATATGGCAAATACATCGTCACACGGTTGGGATACGGCTATTGTTTCGAATGTGAATAAATTACCCCACCTCCTGTTTTACTGCCCATGACAAAATTACTATACCGCCTGCTGCCATTCAGCAAACGGCTGTTCTTTTCCGTCATCCTCTTGTTCATCACGTTTGCCGTATGCCTCCTGCTCTTTCAGTACCAGCGGGAAAAGACATACAAGGTGGACCTGCTGAATATGCAGTTGCAGAATTACAACAACCAGCTGTACGACTACATTGCGGACAATGACCGGCCCGATGCCGACTCCCTGCAACACTACGTCACCACCCACATGATTCCCAACCTGCGCGTGACACTAATTACCGCGCAAGGCAAGGTGATTTACGACAACACCCGCCAAGACGTTGCCAACTTCGGTAACCACCGCTTGCGGAAAGAAGTGCAGGATGCCCTGATGTACGGAAGTGGATACGATATCTACCGCCCCTCGGCAAGCATAGAAGGGGAAAAATATTTCTACTCCGCCCAATACTATCCCACCCTACAGCTGATTGTGCGCTCGGCCCTACCCTACAATGTCAGCTTGAGCGAACACCTGAAAGCCGACTCGGAGTTCGTATGGTTTACCTTGCTCATCAGCATCGTGCTGATCAGCCTGTTTTACCAATATACCCACAAATTAGGCACGTCAATCTCCAAGTTGCAACGGTTTGCCCTGAAAGCCGACCGCAACGAAGTCATCGACATACAGGAAACGTTCCCCCGCAATGAATTAGGAGAAATCTCACAACACATCATCAAGATATACAAACGACTGCACCAAGCGAAGGAAGCCCTCTACATCGAACGGGAGAAACTGATATCACACTTGCAGACATCGCACGAAGGATTAGGCGTGTTCACGCGCGAAAGAAAGGAAATTCTGGTAAACAACCTGTTCACACAATATGCCAACACCATTTCCGACCACAACCTGACCTCGACGGAAGAAGTGTTCTCCATTGCCGAACTGGGACAAGTCACCGACTTCCTAAACCGGAACGAGGGCAACTTCACCAAAGAAGAAAAAAGGCTGTCCCTACACGTGGACAAGAACGGGCGTTCGTTTTTGGTAGAATGCATCATCTTCCAAGACCTTTCGTTTGAAATCTCCATCAACGATGTGACACAGGAGGAACAGCAGGCACGCCTGAAACGGCAACTTACCCAAAACATTGCCCACGAACTGAAAACCCCCGTAAGCAGCATACAAGGGTATTTGGAAACCATCCTTCACACCCCCAACCTGCCCGCAGAAACCATGCACGTCTTTCTCGAGCGGAGCTACGCCCAAAGCAACCGCCTGACCCTATTGTTGCGCGACATCTCCGTACTCACCAGCATGGACGAGGCGCCCGGACTGATGGAAAGGGAAAAAACCGACCTGAACCTTTTGATAAGCAACATACTGAATGAAGTGGCACTGGCTTTGGAAGAAAGACATATCAAGGTCATCAACCGGATGCCTCCCAAAGTGATTATAAACGGCAACAACTCATTATTGTACTCCATCTTCCGCAACCTGATGGACAATTCCATCGCCTACGCCGGTACAGGAACCACCATCAAAATCTGCTGCTTCCGCGAAGACGAAAAGTTTTACTATTTCAGCTTCTCGGATACAGGCGTAGGTGTTCCCGAAGAACATCTGAACCGCCTCTTCGAACGGTTTTACCGCGTGGACAAAGGAAGGTCGCGCAAATTAGGAGGTACAGGGTTAGGACTTGCCATCGTGAAAAATGCCGTGCTCTTCCACGGAGGGACTATCTTTGCCAAGAACAATCCAACCGGAGGATTGGAATTTGTATTCACACTGCAAAAGGATTACGAAGGATAAAAAAAACGTACTCACTTCACCCAAGGGACACACGGAAGCAATGCCTAAACCTCCACACTCCCCTGCGGGAAAACGGCCCACGTACATACAAAATCGGGATGGATGAAATAATGAACACGAAAACCTGCCTGCCATGCACCCCCGCATCCACAGGCAACCAACATTCCCTCTTCCGCCAGACTGAAGGGAAGGATACGGATATGTTCCCTGAAGTCCGCCACTTCTTCTCCCCTTAGTTTATAGACCGTCTCCTTGGCAGACCAGTGCAACAAATGGTAATATAAAGATCCGGACCCGCTACGGTCTGCACACGCCTGCAATTCTTCCGTTCCCATGAAGCGATCTGCCACCTTCAGCACACGGGCAGCAAACCGCTCTATGTCAATGCCCACTTCCTGCTTCGGATGGAGTGCTACCGCCACATAACCTTTCGTATGGGATATGGAAAGCCGGAAACTGCGGTCGGAAATGAAAGGTTTACCCGATGGCTCGTGGCAGATTTCTTTTTCCGTGCCACACACATGAGCCAGCAACACACGCACCGCCAAATACTCCGTGCGACGCGATTCGGCTTTCAGAGAAGCCAGTTCCGTATCGTATGGCAGGCTACCCTGCAGCATGGCACGCAATACAGCATTGCTTTCCTCCACCTTCCAGACGGCAAAGTCAGCTCCCTCCGATTCCCATTGTCTAAGCAGCGGCATGATGATGCGGTTACCCTTCCGGGGATTTTTCTTCCGTCCCGATTATGACTTTCACTTTCACAATCCGCCGGTCGTCCATTTCCAACACTTCAAAGCTGAAACGCTTGTACCTCACCACTTCATGCAGCGAAGGAAACTCGCCTTTCAGTTCCAGCACCATACCAGCCAGTGTATCCGCATCTCCCGTCGCCTCTTCGAACTCATCGGGGGGCGTACCGGTAATTTTATAAAAATCGGAAAGCTGGGTCTTCCCTTCAAAAATGTACACATTGTCCGAAAGCTTTACAAAGGTATGTTCCTCTTCATCGTACTCATCGTTGATTTCCCCCACGATTTCTTCGATGATGTCTTCCATAGTGACCAGTCCCGAAGTTCCTCCGAACTCGTCCACCACGATGGCAATATGAATCTTGTTTGCCTGGAAGTCACGGAGCAAGTCGTCTATCATCTTGGTTTCCGGGATGAAATAAGCCGGACGAACCAAGCTTTGCCACTCAAAGTCATCCCCTTTCGTCAGATAAGGAATCAAGTCCTTGATATACAGGATACCCTTGATGTTGTCGCGGGAATCTTTGTAGACGGGGATACGCGAATAGGTATTCTCTACGATACACCGCAACACTTCGGGATACGGTGTCTTTATGTCCAGGTCCACCATGTCCATACGGGAAGTCATCACCTCCTTTACCGTTTCCTCCCCAAAGCGGATAATACCTTCAAGCATGTTGTTTTCTTCTAAAATATCATCCTTATCTGCTAGTTCCAATGCCTGAGAAAGCTCGTCTACGGACAAGTTCGCCCTCTTGTGTTTCTGCACCATACGGCAAAAAGAAGAAGACCGCGCAAATATGCCCGACACGGGCTTAAATAAAACGTACAGAAAACAAATAACAGGAACAACCCTGCGGCAAAAGTCCAGGGCATACCGAACCGAACAAATCCGCGGCACGACTTCACCGATCCCCAGAGACAAAACCGCCAAAACAAACGTACAAAGCAAAACAACCGTTACAGAAAATCCACCTGCTCCGACCACACCAGAGAAAAAGCAGACTCCCAACACCACGGCAGCTACATTGACAAAACTATTCGAAACCAGAATCGTGGCCAACAAATGTTCGGGGGCATCCAACAACGAACGGATACGCCTGTCAGCCGATGATTTCTCCACATTCAGTTTATCCTTATCTTCCGGCGACAAAGCAAAAAAAGCGCTTTCGGAGGCCGAAATCACACCGGATAAACACAATAACAAAATAGCACACACACCTGCGGCCACCAATTCCCCAGAAAGGGACGCGACGGCAATGCCGTCATACCACTCTTTTAAAAAAGATAAACACGAATCAGGATCCAAAGAAATAAAATTTAGTTAGACATCAGATTCATACGCCATCAACATCGGAATCCAAATCAAAAAGGCGTATCGGAAACCTGCGGCTGGGAAGCGGTTGCAGACTGTCCGGCAGGAGAATGTGCCTGACGTGGTGTCAACATCTCCATGTTTTCGCCGTAAATCTCCACCACATAACGCCTGATACCGTTCTGGTCATCGTACGAACGCGAATGAATCTTACCCTCAATATAGAGCTTGTCACCCTTGTGCACATACTTCTCGGCAGTTTCCGCTAGTCCGCGCCACAACACGATGTTGTGCCATTCGGTACGTTCGGGCACCTGCGTGCCATTGGGCAACGTATATGCCCTGTCTGTCGTGGCCAACGTGAAAGTAGCCACAGCCACTCCTTTATCCAAATAACGCACATCCGGATCTTTGCCGACATTGCCAATCAATTGAACCTTATTTAATGACATATCAATCCCTTAATTGTTATTTGGTTTCAAAATTAGAGAAAAAAAACGAGAAATCAAGCGCGGAACCGCAAATTTGCATAAATCATCAACCTGCACACGGAGGTAATCCCCCTGCGGTACCTCTCCATCTGCCAGTATCACCTCATAACAGTCGGCGTGAATCACCCGGTGCGAAAGCACGTGTCTCACCCCTTTCGCCACCAGGCGGACAAGCTGCACCGCACAGCCACCGAAGAGTTTCCCGAATTCGGGCAGCCTGCCTACCTCTTCTTCAGGAACCTCCCTGCCGGTTTCCACCAGCGGAAACTCATACAGGTTACACCAAATATCGCCTGCATACCTCTTACGGATAAAAGTCCATTCGCCCGCATGCACATAAAAATAGAGGAAATAACGGTCACTCACCTTCGTTTTATGACTTTTCTGCGGAAGCACGTCCACCAGCCCTTGCCGCAGAGCCACGCAAGTGTCCGCCAATGGACAAGACACACATGATGGTGAAGAAGGCACGCACTGCAAGGCACCGAAGTCCATAATCGCCTGGTTGTACAGAGCAGGATCCGTCCTCTCCAATAACTCATCCGCCAAAGAGGCAAACAACTTTTTTCCCGCCGCTGTATCGATTGGCTCGCTGATGCCCATCCAACGCGACAGCACCCGATACACATTGCCGTCTACCACAGCATAAGGCATGTCGTAGGCAAACGAACAAATGGCAGCAGCCGTATAGTCGCCCACCCCTTTCAGCTTGCGCACCTCACCGTAAGTATCGGGGAAAACCCTCATCCGTGCAATCGCACGTGCCGCCTCATGCAGGTTTCGCGCACGCGAGTAATAGCCCAAACCCTGCCAATACTTCATCACTTCATCCTCGTCGGCACGTGCCAACGTGAAAACATCCGGGAATCGCCTGACAAACCTGCAATAATAGTCGTACCCCTGTGCCACGCGCGTCTGCTGCAAGATGATTTCAGAAATCCATATCTTATACGGGTCTTTCGTTTCCCGCCAAGGCAGGCAGCGCCTGTTTTCCCGGTACCAATGCATCAAAGTTTCACCGAACAAAGCCATTTTTCCTCCGCAATTATTTTGAATGAACTGCAAAATTAGGGGTTTTAAATAAGCCGGACTCACTTTTTATGAAATTTGTTCAAAAGAAATTTCCTCATGACAGAGAAAAGCTATATATTTGCAATCCAAAAAATTAAGATAAACGTATAACAATAATTATTAGTGAAATGACTAAAGCAGATATTGTAAGCGAAATTGCCAAGAATACGGGTATTGACAAACAAACCGTATTGACTACGCTGGAAGCATTTATGAAATCCGTAAAGGATTCGTTAGCAAACGATGAAAACGTGTACCTCCGGGGGTTCGGTAGCTTCATTGTGAAGAAGAGAGCACAGAAGACCGCCCGTAACATCTCAAAGAATACGACCTTGATCATACCGGAGCACAACATTCCGGCATTCAAACCGGCAAAGTCTTTTACTATTTCAGTGAAGAAATAATCAACATATAAGTATTAACTTTATAAAAATTTTAAACTATGCCAAGTGGTAAGAAAAGGAAAAGACATAAAATGTCCACCCACAAACGTAAAAAAAGACTAAGAAAGAACAGGCATAAAAGCAAAAAGTAAATTGTTTAGTCTGTCCGACTTTCAATAAAGAACAAACTTGCAAAGCGCACCGTAGTCTTTCAGGTTTGTTCTTTGTGTATGGTCTGAATGTACGGGGATGTGCTATAAACGGGGTTTCCCGGTACATTACCCATTTTTTTAAGGAATTTAGGTATTAACCTCTAAAACTAAGTAACCAAGTGACAAGCGAATTGGTAGTAGATGCACAGCCGAAAGAAATTTCAATTGCGTTGTTGGAAGACAAAAAACTGGTAGAATTCCAGAAAGAAAAACGCAATCTTTCTTTTTCTGTCGGCAACATGTACGTGGGCAAAGTCAGAAAACTGATGCCCGGACTGAACGCCTGCTTCGTGGACATCGGATTCGAAAAAGACGCTTTCCTTCACTACTTAGACCTTGGACCTCAATTTCTTTCTTTCCAAAAGTATCTGAAACAGGTTGTCAGTGACAGGAAAAAACTGTATCCCATGGCGAAAGCCACCATGCTGCCCGATATCGACAAGGAAGGTACCATTTCGAACGTACTGCAACAAGGGCAGGAAGTAATGGTGCAAATCGTAAAAGAACCGATATCCACCAAGGGGCCACGGCTGACATGCGAGTTGTCTTTTGCCGGACGATATCTGGTACTGATTCCCTTTAACGACAAAGTGTCGGTATCACAGAAAATCAGGTCGAGCGAAGAACGCGCACGCTTGAAGCAATTGCTGCAAAGCATCAAGCCGAAAAACTTCGGTGTCATCGTGCGCACAGTAGCAGAAGGGAAACGTGTAGCCGAGCTGGATGCCGAATTGAAAGTATTGCTGAAGCATTGGGAGGACGCTGTCACAAAGGCACAAAAGGCAACCAAATTGCCTTCATTGGTGTACGAGGAAACAAGCCGCACCGTAGCTATGCTACGTGACCTGTTCAACCCATCGTACGAAAGTATTCACGTAAACGATGAAAACGTTTACAATGAAGTAAAGAATTACGTAGCCTTGATCGCGCCCGAACGTGCGGACATCGTCAAGTTATACAAAGGACAGTTGCCCATTTTCGACAATTTTGCCATTACCAAACAAATCAAGTCATCGTTCGGGAAAACTGTTTCATACAAAAGCGGGGCTTACCTGATTATCGAACACACCGAAGCACTGCACGTGGTGGACGTGAACAGCGGAAACCGTTCGAAGTCGGCAAACGGACAGGAAGCCAACGCCCTTGATGTCAATTTGGGTGCCGCCGATGAATTGGCACGCCAGCTCCGGCTAAGGGATATGGGAGGAATCATTGTTATCGACTTCATCGACATGAACCTCGCCGAGAACAGGCAAAAACTGTACGAACGCATGTGCCAGAACATGCAGAAAGATCGCGCCAAACACAATATCCTGCCTCTCAGCAAATTCGGCTTGATGCAAATCACGCGTCAGCGTGTACGTCCTGCCATAGACGTGGGCACGGACGAAAACTGCCCTACCTGCTTCGGGAAAGGAAAAATCAAACCTTCCATCCTGTTTACAGATGCATTGGAAAACAAGATTGACTACCTGGTCAACAAGTTGAAGATTAAAAAATTTACATTGCACATCCATCCATACGTGGCTGCCTATGTCAACCAAGGTATCGTATCGTTGAAACGGAAATGGCAAATGAAGTACGGATTCGGGATACGGATCATACCGAACCAGAGCCTTGCCTTCCTGCAATATAAATTCTACAATGCACATAAAGAAGAAATCGACATGAAGGAGGAATTTGAAATCAAGTAAAACATTAGGAAAATGAAGAATGAATATTGCCAACGGCATTCATTCTTCATTTTTACAGATTTTGTGCTGCACTCTTATTTTTTTGACTACTTTTGAAACCGGTTTCCCCACCTTGTACGGCAGGTGGAAAATTTTCATTTATTAATGTTAGATTTATGACACTGAAACAGTATACTTCACTGGCACTACTCATCCTCATATCGGCAAAAGGATGGGCGGAAGAAAACGGGAACGGATATCGGTTTTCCACCATTGTGGAACAGAAAGTGACACCTGTAAAGGATCAGGCAGTCAGTGGGACGTGCTGGTGTTTTGCCACTACATCGTTCATGGAAGCAGAACTGCTGAGACAAGGCAAAGGGGAATACGACCTTTCGGAAATGTTCATTGTGCGTCAGAAATACCTGAATCAATTGGAGGACAATTTCCTGCGCAAAGGTAAAGGCAATATCGGACAGGGCAGCATCACCACCAGTTGGATAACAGCTTTCAACCAAGTAGGTATTGTGCCCGAAGAAGCCTATCCGGGCATCAATTACGATTCTTCCGTCCATAACCATTCTGAATTAGCGGGTTATATTGAAGCCATCGGAGGAGAAGCTGTCAGGCAATGCAAGAACAGCCCACAATACCGGAAGCTTGTCAACAGTCTGTTCGATATCTATTTTGGCGAAGTACCCGACACATTTACTTATAAAGGGAAAAGCTATACGCCGAAATCGTTCGCCAAAAGCCTTGACATCTGCACCGGCGATTATGTGGCACTTACCAGTTTCACCCACAAACCGTATTACAAGGCATTCGAGATAGAAATTCCTGACAACTGGGAACATGAGTGCATGTACAATCTCCCGTTAGATGAACTGATAAGTACCATGGACGGCGCATTAGAATCCGGCTACACATTCTGCTGGGACGGGGATGTGAGCGAAAAAGGATTCTCGTTCAGCAATGGAGTGGCAATCAATCCCGATGTGGAACGTACAGACCTTTATAAGGACAGCGATCGCGCACGCTGGGGGCAGCTGGACACCAGCGACCGCCTTGCCGAAGTATTCCGTTTCGAACGCCCATACCCTGAAGTGGATGTGACACCCGAAATTCGACAGCAAGGATACGAATCAGGAAAAACCACCGACGACCACCTGATGCACGTCACAGGTATCGCCACCGACCAGAACGGAACAAAATACTATATCACCAAAAACTCGTGGGCTACCGATGGCAATCGTTATGGAGGCTACCTGAACATGTCGGAAAGCTATGTCCGTGCCAAGACCATCTACATCCTGGTGCACAAGGACGCGCTTCCGGAAACATTGAAAAAGAAATTGGGCATCGACTGACCGCCTCCTCCACCCGGGAACAGGTTGATTTCTGAACAAGATGGTATAAAAAGGTATTTTACCACTCTTCCGGAAAACACAGATGCCTACAAAATGGCTTTACGTTCCGGTGAACTTCTTCGGGGCAAGACGTTTCGTATAGAGAATTTCATTGCAACCGCTAATGGTCTTGGTTGCACGCCATACATATTGCCGCCTTCATCAAGCATGAGAGGCTATAAGTTCTGTTTTCATTGTCCGGAGAATTTAGTCGTTGAAGCAACCCTGTTTTCAAAATTTACCAATATCTCTTGCAGGTCCGGAGTGAGCTTGCCCATACAGAAATCCGCAATATCCTGCGGTATCCCGTATTCGGCAGCAGCGATGGCACCGGCCATGGCCGCAAGGGTGTCGCTGTCTCCACCCAAGGAAATAGCGTTGCGGATGGCATCCTCAAAATCCTTACTCTCCAGGTAAGCAATGATGGCTTCTGGCACACTGCCCTGGCACGACACCGTAAACCTATAGAAAGGACGTATCCCGTCAATGCTACGGTCGAGGTTGTAGCTAAAAATCCGGGTGATGTATTCTTTTATTTCGGTTTTGCCCGCACCATGCTTTGCCATGAATGTGGCCGAGGCTATGGCTTGCGCCCCTTTGACACCCTCAGGGTGGTTGTGTGTCACCTCTGCAGAACGTTTGGCTAAATCCAGGCATTCCCTCAAGGTCCGGGCATAAAGCCCTACGGGACTGACACGCATGCCCGAACCATTACCCCACGAGTTATAAGGTTCCGGGGTATCATCCCGCAACCACAAGCGGAAACGCCCGCCATAGCCGGCATGAGGATACCTACGACCAAGATCCTGCATACCATGCACCAACGTTCCGGCCTCGTGCGCGGGATCCCCGGCCAACCATTGTGCCACGGCCAAGGTCATCACCGAATCATCGGTAAAGAAACTCCCCTCGGGCAGAAGCTCAAAATTCTTGCTCTTGACATTGTGCCATTCGCGGGTACTGCCCGCGATGTCTCCTACAATTGCTCCTATCATAATCGTTATTCTTCTTTTAATCAGACATTGAATGGTTTTTCAAACGATTGTGGGTAGCTTTTTGCGCACCAAGGCAATGAAAGCCATGGTTATCACCCGTTCACGGGGATCGCACAAGACATCACTGAACACGTGAAACTGCTCCAAATGATATCATCAATCCCTATTTCTTCTTTCAACTCACGCATGGCATACTGCTCTATGGCCTCGTCTATCTTCATAAAGCCCCCGACAATGCCCAACTTCCCTTGAAAGGGCCATGTTCTATTAGCAGGATGTGTAGCCGTTTGCCGTCGAAGCCAAAAACCACACAGTCCGTGATCACAGTCGGATGAGGATATTGGTACTGTTATATTGTCATTACCGCTTGAACATCCGGGCCATCATTCGCTTGTCTTCCTTCTCTTTCAGACTCTGCCGTTTGTCGTACTGTTTCTTTCCTTTGGCAAGGGCAATGACTACCTTTGCCAAGCCTTTTTCGTTGATGTACATACGGGTAGGCACAATGGTGAATCCCGGTTCAACGGAAGTACGCTCCAACTTGTGCAATTCTTTCTTGCTGAGCAATAACTTCCGGTCGCGACGTGCAACATGGTTATTGTACGACCCGAAGAAATATTCGGCAATGTGCATGTTTTTCACCCACAACTCCCCCTTCGAGAAAAAACAATACGTATCAACCAGGCTTGCCTTCCCCAAGCGCACTGATTTGATTTCCGTACCTGTCAACACGATACCTGCCGTATAGGTGTCGATAAACTCATAGTCGAAAGATGCACGTTTATTCTTGATGTTTATATTGTTCGCGTTTGTCTTCATCAGTTTAAATTTACAGATAATTGAGTAAATACATATCCTATCAGTGCCGGACACGCCAGAATAACCAGTGTGGAAACGAAAGTAAACAGCATCTGCCCTCTTTCGGGCACCTCCAACCAGCGGCGCACGCCTTCAAACACCACCACAAGGGTATAGATTTGCAAGACCAGGTACAGCAACAGGACGGGTACTATTCCCGAAAGAATATTGAGCGCAAAAGGCACCGACATGGAATACCCCACAAACACTGACATCCTGCCGCGCAGGTTTCCTTCCTTGAACCACCATACCCCTATTTTGTCCAACACATAAACAGAAAGGAAATACCCGCCAAACAAGGCCACCGCCACCGCGCAACACCGCATCAAAGCCAATTGGAACACCACCGATGAAAAACCCTTCTCGATGAACGCACCGACAAATCCCGACAACCCACACAACCCGATAAGCGGATAAACAAACCCCGACAGGATATCAGGTGTCCCTCCTCGATCCACGATGTCATCCCATGCCTTACCCGGAGACGTAAGCAGGGACAATATTTGCTGAAACAACCTCTTGTACATGCCGCTTTATCTTAACCTTGTGATGCAAATGTACAAAAAAACAAATAAAAATAAAGCCCGACATAAAAATGCCCGGCTTTATTTTCATTTTTTATACCTAAAAACAATTTTATTCTGTGGTCGTGATCGAGCTGCCAGAGCCAGCAATGTATGTATTATAATAATCTACATATGATTGGTAATCAATCTCAAACTGAGCACTTGTCACATTGTCGTAGCTCCCGCCACTGCTTTGCTCGTACTCAATGATGATTGTTTCCGGATTACTGCCATATTGCCCTACATAGGCATTCAGTGGAACGGAGATATTATAATGCTCCAGGTTTCCTCTTCCCGCGTCCGTGGACAGTTCGTCATCTTCTGCCCAATCCGTTATGTAGTGGCGCAAGTGCAAGGTCATCGTACCGCTTTCAAAATCTTCGTCCGGGTTATAATATAGCGTGAATTCGTGTGCCAGCAATTCCGCTTCCAGCTCGCTCTCATCCCCTGTATCGACACCATCTCGCAGGTAAAAATAAACCGGGAGGAACATGTTGTTCAAATCGAAAAACATGTTTTGCACATAACTGCTGAACTCGGAATACGTCACTTGGCGCACAGGAGCATTTGCATTACTTTCCGTAGAGGATTCATATACCACATTCCCGTCCATGGAAACAATGGAACCCAACACCGTGATGTCCCATTCACTGCTTGTCAGATCCTGCGTATCCCCGTCTACCGAATAAAGGAGCCACGTATAATCGGAATATTCATTGATACCATCCAGACCCGACTGGCTTAAAGGAACCAGCGTAAGGCCGCTCGGTGCGGTAAACGTATACAAACCCATAAAATTTGTCACCTTGGCAAGATGGCTGTACGTATAGGTATTGCTCGTTTCACCACTGTCCAGACACGACGTAAACCCAAACACAGACCCTACTGCCGCAAGCAGCATGCTTAACTTCATTTTTTTCATGTTCTTCTTTTTCTATGATTTTACATTTGATTTAATAAACTTTTCCAATAAAATGATAGGATGGTAAAAACACTGCACACGTATTCGTTTTTTAACATAACTTTTCAACCCATTCCCTGCCTCGGAAAACTGTCCCTGACAATTTCGGCAAACTGCTCCAGATGCTCCTCCACGTAACGCGCCACCTGTCCTGTCACCTCTTCTTCCATTTCCATAAACTGTTCTTCCAGATCATCGAATGCTTCGTATTGTTCGTACATTGCCATGAACCCTTCGTCATCGCGTTCACGCTCCAGCTCCGCACGATGTGCCTTGTAAAGCTTTTTCGCCTTCTCTATCAACTTTGAAAACTCTTTTGCCCCGAACAGACGCATCGCCTTCGCAAAGGGATTGAGAAAGATGTAAGGACCGTACCCGTTCTGAATGAGTTGCACAAAACCACCTTCCACCACTTCATCGCAAAAGATACGATATCCCAACAAGGTGTGCTGGAACCCGTTGAGCAACGGCATAGTCCCCACGTCAATCCGCCCTCCGACCGCCTCCAGATAACGGTCGGTAAACACCCGTAAAAAAGAGGAATCCCCCTCGCCTGCAGCCAGGCGTAAATCGTTTTCGCCCACTGTAATCTTCATCTCTTCCATAAACAATATCGTTGAAAAATAAATCCCTTATGTAACAAAACTGATGATAAGCCAAGAAAGATTGCTTGTCATGACAATCGTGTGTCTTTAGAAAAAGGGCAAAGATAATAAACTTGACAGATATTACCACAAATCCATAGACGTTTATTAGAGGGGAATCCACGCCAACAGATGTCCACCAACCAGCCTTTGAGCCTGAACAAACGCGAGAGAAAAGAATTACATCCAGATTAATTGGATTTAAATAATAATCAGTTGCTCACGGAACAATTGATACTATATCTGACAGAAGAACAGAAAGGTACACTATGGGACGGAAACATGGAATGGGAAATAGCCAACAAATATGTAAATCTCGTTGTAAAATAATATGAAACAATACCAATATGATACACCTCTCCTGTGGTTTGCCTTCCCGATTGTGCGAATATTCCGAAGATTTTCCCTACCTTTGCCATCGGTAAAATAAACATAAATCAAGGTAATAACAAATGGAATTAGCAAGTAAGTACAATCCCGCTGATGTGGAAGGGAAATGGTACCAGTATTGGTTAGACAACAAAATTTTCAGTTCGAGACCCGACGGACGCGAACCGTACACCATCGTCATCCCTCCGCCCAACGTGACGGGCGTGCTCCACATGGGACACATGCTTAACAATACCATTCAGGATATCCTGGTACGCCGGGCACGCATGACCGGTAAGAATGCCTGTTGGGTGCCGGGCACCGACCATGCTTCCATAGCCACCGAAGCAAAGGTGGTGAACAGGTTGGCGCAACAGGGCATCAAGAAAACCGACCTCACACGCGAGCAGTTTCTGAAGCACGCATGGGAGTGGACAGATGAACATGGAGGCATTATCCTGAAGCAACTCCGCCGGTTGGGCGCATCGTGTGACTGGGACCGCACGGCTTTCACCATGGACGAAAAACGCAGTAAAAGCGTTATCAAGGTATTCGTAGATCTGTATCGGAAAGGACTGATTTACCGCGGTGTACGAATGGTAAACTGGGATCCCAAGGCACTGACAGCCCTCTCGGACGAGGAGGTGATTTACAAAGAAGAACACAGCAAGCTGTATTACCTACGTTACAAGGTGGAAGGCGACCCGGAAGGCCGCTACGCCGTGGTCGCCACCACGAGACCGGAAACCATCATGGGAGACACGGCAATGTGTATCAACCCCAACGACCCGAAAAACCAATGGCTGAAGGGGAAAAGGGTAATCGTGCCGTTGGTAAACCGCATCATCCCCGTCATCGAAGACGAATATGTGGACATTGAGTTCGGTACCGGCTGCCTGAAAGTTACCCCTGCACACGATGTGAACGACTACATGCTGGGCGAAAAGTACCACCTGCCAAGCATCGACATTTTCAATGACAACGGAACCCTCAGCGAAGCGGCTGGACTGTATGTAGGAATGGACCGTTTCGATGTGCGTGAACAGATAGAGAAAGACCTCGCCCATGCTGACCTGTTGGAGAAAGTGGAGGCTTACACCAACAAGGTAGGTTTCTCTGAACGTACCGATGTACCCATTGAGCCGAAACTCTCCATGCAATGGTTCTTAAAGATGAAACACTTTGCCGACATGGCCTTGCCCCCGGTAATGAACGGTGAGCTGAAATTCTACCCCGCCAAATACAAAAACACGTACCGCAACTGGTTGGAAAACATCAAGGATTGGTGCATCAGCCGCCAACTGTGGTGGGGACACCGCATACCGGCATACTATTTGCCCGAAGGTGGGTACGTGGTGGCGGAAACAGCCGGGGAAGCATTGGAACTGGCAAGACAGCAGACCGGACGCCCCGACATGAAAGCGGAAGAGTTGCGCCAGGATGAAGACTGCCTCGACACGTGGTTTTCCTCATGGCTATGGCCCATTTCGCTATTCGATGGCATCAACAATCCCGGCAACGAGGAAATCAGCTACTACTACCCCACCAGTGACCTGGTGACGGGACCGGACATCATCTTTTTCTGGGTAGCACGCATGATTATGGCAGGATATGAGTATATGGGTGACATGCCGTTCCGCAACGTCTACTTCACGGGTATTGTACGCGACAAGTTGGGGCGCAAGATGTCCAAACAGCTTGGGAATTCGCCTGACCCGTTGGATTTGATTGACAAATTCGGTGCCGATGGCGTGCGCATGGGTATGATGCTTTCCGCACCAGCTGGCAACGATATACTCTTTGACGATGCGCTTTGCGAACAAGGACGTAACTTCTGCAACAAAATATGGAACGCTTTCCGCTTAGTAAATGGCTGGAAAGTGACCGATACTATACAACCGGAATATGCAACCCTCGCCACGAAATGGTTTGAAGCCGTGCTTGCCCGGACTTCCACTGAAGTGGCAGACCTCTTTGGCAAATACCGCCTGAGCGAAGCACTGATGGCAGTGTACCGCCTCTTCTGGGAAGAATTTTCAAGCTGGTACTTGGAAATGGTGAAGCCCACTTACGGACAGCCGATTGACCACACAACCTACCGGCAGACTTTGAAGTTTTTCGAGTCGTTGCTCAAGCTACTGCACCCATTCATGCCATTCATTACCGAAGAACTGTGGCAGCACTTCTACGAACGCAAGCCGGGCGAAAGCATCATGACACAACAGATAGACAAGACAGAGGAATCCGACCAAAACCTTGCTGACAATTTCGAGAAAGTGAAAGAAGTCATCGTAGGCATCCGTGCCATCCGCCTGCAGAAAAACATTGCACAAAAAGACCTGCTGGAATTGGAGGCCATCGGTCAAAACCCGATAGCCGCTTTTAACCCAATCCTTATAAAGATGGGCAACCTTTCTGCCATCCACACCGTAAGCATGAAAGCGGAAGGGGCAGTCTCTTTCATGGTGGGCACTACGGAATACGCTGTACCGCTGGGCAATCTTGCAAATGTGGAAGAAGAATTGAAAAAATTGGAAGCCGACTTGGAATACCAAGAAGGATTCCTGCAGAGCGTGTTGAAAAAATTAGGCAACGAAAAATTCATAAACAAGGCTCCTGCCCACGTCATCGAGATGGAGCGCAAGAAGCAGGCCGATGCCGAAACGAAGATAGCTACCCTGAAAGGAAGTATTGCCGCTTTGAAAAAATAAACATTCTCCCCCCTACAGGAATCCTTATGGGTTCCTATAGGGGGGGGGGAGAAAATACCTTTCAACGCAAGGGTTTCAGCTTGACAATCTCGCCCAATTCGGGAATAATCACGGGCATACCACGCTTTTTTGCCTCGGCCGCAAATACATGAGGAGGGTCGAACAAGGGTTCGTCCGACAAATCAAACGTACCGTAATGCATGGGGATAGTCATGTGTGCATGCATGTCGGCAGAAGCTGTCAGGGCATCATATGGCGAAATATGATTCGGTTTCATGAACCAGCGCGGCTTATAGGCACCGATACCCACCATACAATAATCAATATGGGGAAACATTCTGGGCAACTCGCTGAAATGTGGCGCATACCCCGTATCGCCACTGTTGTAGATGATAATTCCACCAGCCTCAATCATGAAAGCCCCCCATAAACGCTCCCCCCCATCGCTCATACCCCGCTTGCTCCAATGCTGGGCAGGAAGGAAAGTCAGGCGCAAATCTCCATCCACGTACTGCTGGTACCAAGCGGATTCTATCATTTCCATTTTTGGGAACCACCCTTGTATCAAGGCTCCCGTACCCAATCCGCAGAACAGTTTCATCTGCGGATTATCGGCATACAGGCGAGCCACACTGGGTTTGTCCAAATGGTCGAAATGGTCATGGCTAATCAACAGGTAATCAATATTATTGAATATAGACACATTGGCAGGAAACTGACTACGACGTTTCACGAAAGGGATACTCCCGTATACAGGATCAATCATGAACCGCTTCCCTCCCAGTTGCAAGAAAAACGAACTGTGACCCAACCATATCAGTGAATTGCCCACTACCGCATCCAACGAACGCAGGAAATGTACCTTCGGATTCCACTTGACTGTCCGCTTTTCCTTTCGTTGCGGATTAGGAGACAAACGCCATTTCAACACACTTCCCACACCCGGACGCCAACGGTGCTGACGATTAAAAAACCTGCCTCCAACCGTCGGATTTCCTCGCCATTGGGGATTGACCGTGCGCAAACGATCATTTCTGCGGAATGTAATACGTTCTCCCATTTTGCCCGACTGAAAAGTTATTTTTCCAACAGGTCTTTCAGAAAAGCATCCAATTCCTCATCAAGTCCTTTCAGCAATTCATCGCTCAAAAGCAACGTATCCTCATCATCAACCAGCAACAATTCGGCTACAGTTTCCTTCTCATCATCCACCAACACAAACGAATAGGGTTTCATCAGTGAAAGCTTGTCTAAAACGCCTTCATCCTTCAACGCTTTGATTTCGGCACAGAGCACAGGCTCTACCTGATTATAAAAATTGTCCCCTCCATAATTTACCCATTCATCAATAATCGTACGTGCCAACTCCTCATCATCGTCATCAAAGACCACCAGCTCACCGCTTTCCTGTCCGGGATGCAGATAAATGTCCGTCAACACCGATTCCTTACCGTTTTCGGCATATTTCGCCAACGCCTCTTTCAACGTCACGGCGATAGAAGAACGAGACTGTTCACTTAGTTCCATCTTAATCTTATTTTATCTTTATCCGTTATATTGATCCAATGCTGAAAAACGGGGCAGATTTCAATCCCCATCCGATAAGCCACTATCGAAACGTTCCATCTGAATCCGCAAATGAGGGAAATCACCCTCCCGTTTTTCCAATTGGTAAACCGAATACTTCCACACCATTTCTTCTTGCGAACCGGGTTTTATCCGTTTTTCCGCCTCATCCATCCATTTTTTCGCTTCGTCCAAATCGCCCAACATCTCGCAGGCCAATGCTAAATTCAATGCCGCACGCATCTTCAGTTTTCCCGATTTACGATGATCGAACAACGTAAGCCACAATGCCTTTGCACCCTCCCAATCGCCTTCGTTCAGACATACGGCTGCATCACGCATCTCCACGCATCCACCTGCATAATAGACACGCTCCGTACGTTCCCAATAGGGAGTAAGATAATGCGACAACACATCGGCCGAGAAGTCGGCCACATACTCCATCATGTCTTGATCCGAAGGCACACGGTCCAAGTTCCACTCCAAACTGTCCACCGGGGCAATCACATTAATAGGACGTTCACGGACAGGTAAATAGATACTCAATACCGGAGTCACCTTCGTAATAACCATCGGCAAAGGTTCGCGTAATCCGGGATACAAAATTCCTTTCCGCATATTCTGTATAAACACACGATCCAACGAGAACAACACATCGGCACCTAATTCATCGACCAGACCGCCCACCTCTTCGCGAGACAACGGACGCACTTCCGTGCCTGATGCAGGATTTCCATTCAAGGCCGAATCGCATATAATAACCTGATTGAAATATTTCGAATCAGCCAATACCTCAGCCAGTGCCTCGGCCATCAGCTTACCATCACCGTTCAGCTCGCCTATCGTGACAATATTTCTTTTCCCCTGGGGGACAGCAGGCATATTATTAACCACAGCCACCGTCCGTATCTCATCGGGCAGGCTAACTTTAGCCGGACAAAGTTGATCGAAAGCAATGGTCTGCAATGAACTGCACGAAACCAATCCCCATACCGTCAACAAGACATATAAAATACGTATTCTCATAACCCTATCTTTTCCTTGATAAAGCAAAGATAAAGAGAAAAAATATAATAGCAACGTTAAAAGTTCCCAAACCGGCACTCAAGCTGCATCTTGTGCCAGTCCTGTTTCTTAGATAAAGCAACAAACAACGGATTTCCTGTATACAAAAACAAGAAAGCATCGCAAAGCAAACACCTAAGTGCATACGTTACGACACTTTCCCACTTTATACACCTTTAAACAAAATGAACTTCCGTTCCTTGATATTACTTGCGGGCTTCCGCGATGTATCCCAATGCTTCCTTGCACTTATCGGTAATGTAAGCCCAATCTTCCGCAGCCACCTTTTCTTTGGGGAACAGCTTAGATCCCATACCTACACAAAATACACCCGCTTTGAACCACGACGTGAGGTTTTCCTGTGTGGGTTCCACACCGCCCGTCACCATCAATTTAGACCAAGGCATCGGAGCCAGCATGCCTTTCACGAGTTTCGGTCCCAACACATCTCCCGGGAAAACCTTGCAAAGGTCGCATCCTACCTCTTGTGCAAAACCTACTTCGGATACGCTACCGCACCCCGGAGTGTAAGCAACCAATCGGCGATTGCACACCTTGGCAATCTCAGGATTGAACAACGGACCTACCACAAAACTCGCACCCAACTGGATGAATAAAGCTGCCGTAGCAGGATCCACCACCGAGCCTACCCCCATCGCCATTTCTGGACATTCTTTTGCAGCAAATTTCACCACTTCGCCAAACACTTCATGGGCGAAATCACCACGGTTTGTAAACTCAAAAGCGCGAACACCACCATCATAGCAAGCTTTCACCACTTTCTTCGCGATTTCTGCGTCTTTATGGTAGAACACAGGTACCATGCCAGTTGAGCCTATCTTGCCCAGCACAGCTATTTTATCAAATTTTGCCATCTTGTCTTGTTTTGTAGTTTATTATAAAACCTCAATCAACGCTGTACGCGCCCGCTTGCATCACCGCCGGCCAAAGCCTCCACCTCTTCTACGGATACCAGATTGAAATCACCGTTGATGGTGTGCTTCAATGCAGAAGCGGCCACGGCAAACTCCAACGCTTCACCTTGAGTGGGTTTCGTAAGCAGGCCATGAATGATACCGCCTGAGAATGAATCTCCCCCACCTACACGGTCGATAATCGGATTGATGTCGTAACGTTTGGATGTATAAAACTCTTTCCCGTCATAAATCATCGCCTTCCAACCATTGTGGGTAGCCGAGAACGATTCACGAAGTGTGGAAATAACATATTTGAACCCGAATTCCTTCGCCATAGCGGTAAAGATACCTTTATAACCTTCAGCATCCGTCTTTCCGCCTTCCACATCGGCATCCGGCTTGAATCCCAAGCAAAGTTCGGCATCTTCCTCATTGCCGATGCATACATCTACATATTGCATCAACGGACGCATAATAGACTGGGCTTTTTCTTTTGTCCACAATTTCTTACGGAAATTCAGGTCAACAGAAACCGTTGCCCCGTGGCGTTTGGCAGCCTCACAAGCCAGTTTGGTCAGCTCAGCAGCTTTGTCGGATATAGCCGGCGTGATGCCCGACCAATGAAACCAATCCGCCCCCTCCATAATCGCATCAAAGTCGAAATCGGAAGAATCAGCTTCAGCAATAGCAGAATGGGCACGATCGTAAACCACCTTGCTCGGACGCATGGAAGCACCTGTTTCCAAATAATAAATACCCAGACGATCACCACCACGGACAATATAGTCTGTCTTTACTCCATATCTGCGCAAAGCATTGAGGGCGCACTGCCCTATCTCATGTTTCGGCAATTTAGTTACAAAATAAGCATCATGGCCATAATTGGCACAGCTGACAGCCACATTGGCTTCGCCGCCTCCGTACACCACATCGAAGCTATCGGACTGTACAAAACGGGTATTCCCCGGAGTCGACAGCCTCAACATAATCTCGCCTAAAGTAACAATTTTTCCCATTGTAAATAAATTTTATACCATTTGACTATGTTTAATTAAAAATCGGTTTACCATTCAGCATACACGCGCAACACGTTCGCTGTGTACGCACACAAAGGTACAGTTTATTTTTTAAATAACAAAAAAAGTAATATATTTGTATCCACATTTTCTGTCAGAGACATGTGGAACACATTGTAGTTTATTATTAACCGATAAGAAGATGGATAATCAAGCAGAACGGATTCGAATCAAAGACATTGCCCAGTTGGCAGGCGTGTCGGTAGGCACCGTCGACCGCGTATTACACCGACGGAGAGGGGTATCCGAAGCAAGCCGGGAAAAGGTGGAGCAAATCCTGAAACAATTAGATTACCAACCCAACATGTATGCCAGCGCATTGGCCTCGAACAAAAAATACACTTTTGCATGCCTCCTGCCCCAGCACCAGGAAGGAGAATATTGGACAGATGTAGAAATTGGCATGCGCCAGGCAGTGAAAGACTTTTCAGACTTCAACATATCCTTGGTCACCGAATATTACGACCAATACACGCGGGGATCTTTTATCGAAGCAGGAAAAAGGTTACTGGAAGCGTCGCCTGATGGGATGATTACCTCGCCCACTATCGAATCGGAAACGGCTTCCTTCGTAAAAGAAATGCGGGAGAGAAACATTCCTTATATATTTATAGATTCCAATATTCCCGAATTGAAACCGCTTGCCTTTTACGGCCAACATGCCAACCGGAGCGGATATTTCGCCGCGCGGATGATGAAGATGCTGATGCAGGGGGCGACCGAGCTGGTCATTTTCCGGCAAATCTACGAAGGCAGGTTAGGTTCAAATCAACAGTTATACCGTGAGGAAGGTTTTTATACATACATGAAAAGATACTTCCCAGAACTACAGATGTGGAAGCTGAACCTCTATGCCAAGCATCCTGCCGAAGACAAACCGCTGTTGGACAATTTTTTCGAAGCACACCCCAACGTTCATTATGGCATTACGTTCAATTCGAAAGTCTACATTATCGGCGAATATATGGAAATACATGCACGCCACGACTTCCACCTGATAGGATACGACCTGCTGCAACGAAACGTGGAGTGTTTGAAAAAGGGGACGGTCGACTTCATCATCGCCCAGCAACCCACCCTACAGGGACACAACAGCATTGAGAGCCTGTGTAACCACCTGATACTGAAAAAGCAAGTGAAAGAACGCAACTATATGCCCATCAACCTGCTCACTGTAGAAAATGTAGACTATTACTTAGACACGCATTACAATAACAACTAATACATAACTTATGGAAACAACTTACTTGAAAATCAACCCGGCAGACAATGTGGCTGTCGCAATTACTCCCCTGAGAGCAGGTGAAAGAATCAACGTGGACGGACAGGAAATCACCCTGAAGACCGACATACCAGCCGGACATAAAGTAACCCTGAAGGATTTTGACGAAGGTGAAAACATTATTAAATACGGTTATCCGATAGGACATACCATCCAGCCCGTACCACAGGGAAGCTGGATATGTGAAAAGGAAATCAAGACCAATCTTGCCGGACTGTTGGAATACACATACAACCCAATCGAGGTATCGCTCGACATCCCGCAAGAAAATCTTACTTTCAAAGGTTACCGCCGGAAAAACGGTGATGTGGGTATCCGCAATGAAATATGGATCATCCCTACTGTAGGCTGCGTAAACGGCATCGCCAACCAACTTGCGGAAGCATTGCGCCGCGAAACACATGAAGAAGGTATTGATACCATTGCCGCCTTCACACACAATTACGGTTGTTCCCAATTGGGTAACGACCACGAAAATACAAAAAAAATCCTACGTGACATGGTGCTCCATCCCAATGCCGGTGCCGTACTGGTAGTAAGTCTGGGTTGTGAGAACAACCAATCGGACGTGTTCCGCGAGTTCATTGGGCCATACGATGAAGACCGCATCAAGTTCATGATAGTACAGAAAGTGGACGATGAGTTTGAAGAAGGAATGCGTATCCTTCGCGGCCTATACGCCCAATGTAAGGAAGACACACGCACCGACATTCCACTCTCCGAATTGCGTGTAGGTCTGAAATGCGGAGGATCGGACGGGTTCTCCGGAATTACAGCCAACCCTTTGCTGGGCATGTTCTCCGACTTCCTGATAGCCCAAGGAGGCACATCGGTACTGACCGAAGTACCTGAAATGTTCGGTGCCGAAACCATCCTGATGAATCGCTGTAAGACACCCGAACTGTTCGAGCAGACAGTACACCTTATCAACGATTTCAAAGAATACTTCTTATCACACGGCGAACCCGTGGGTGAAAACCCTTCACCCGGGAATAAGGCAGGAGGCATCTCTACTTTAGAAGAAAAAGCATTGGGATGTACGCAGAAGTGCGGTAAAAGCTACGTATCGGGCGTAATGGCTTACGGCGAACGTTTACAGGCCAAAGGACTGAACCTCCTTTCTGCCCCGGGCAATGACTTGGTTGCCGCCACTGCCCTTGCTTCATGCGGGTGCCATATCGTATTGTTTACCACCGGACGCGGAACACCTTTCGGTACCTATGTACCGACCATGAAAATCTCCACCAATTCGCATCTTGCCGCACAAAAGCCTGGATGGATTGATTTCAATGCCGGTGTTATCGTGGAAAACGAACCGATGGATGTCACTTGCCGGCGTTTTATCGACTATGTAGTCAAGGTAGCAAGCGGCGAGCAAGTGAATAACGAAAAGAAAGGTTACCGCGAAATAGCTATCTTCAAGACAGGTGTAACACTGTAATATGTTGCACTGCATTTCACTTTTCCTGCCGGCCACGCCCTGTTTCCGGCAGGATTTTTTTCTTCGTCATTCTATATCATGTTCCACTTAAAAAGGAACTGCTACAAAGGAAATCCCGCATGTGGACACTATCGTTGATACTTGACATAGATAACTTTGAACTCCCGAAAACAAACCGGAAAAGTTCCGGATAAAATATCACGAATGAATAATATGAATCCTTTTTATTAACTTTGCATTTGATACCAAACAACCGACTAACAATGGATTAGACGACCATGAGGAAAAAAGAAGAAAAAAATGCCATCATCGAGATATGTCCTGTGCGGAATGTGATAGCCCGTTTCGGAAACAAATGGGCGTTATTGGTTATTCTCATCCTACATGAGAACAAAGTACTGCGGTTCAACGAACTGAATAGATTGATACCCGACATGTCATCACGCGTGCTTTCCGGGACGCTCCGCACATTGGAAGCTGATGGTTTGGTGGACAGGAAAGTCTATCCGGAGGTTCCACCCAGAGTGGAATACAGTCTGACTGAATTAGGCAGTTCCCTCGTGCCGTTCATCGCCCAACTGACAGAATGGGCACAAAAAAATATGGAACTTATCGTCAAACACCGGAAAAAATCCGGAGATACCCAAAAGTAGGCACATCCGTTATTGCCCTGTTGTCATATCCTGATTATGCGTCCTTCCTTCCGAGGCTTGACTTTGATCTCATCCATACACCCTTCAGGATAGCCAAGCAGGACGTGGAGGACTGCGTAATAATCGGTGCGTACGCCCCATTTCCGAAGGATTTCGTGCCCAATAGGATCATCAAACGACTCCCATGCAGATCCGATGTAGCACGAACCTATACCTAACGAGGTGGCTGCCAACAACATGTTTTCTGCTGCCACACAGGCATCGTTTTCCGCATAAAGGAACTTCTTTGGAGCGAAAAGGGTTATCACTGTCGGTGCATCATAGAAGGCACTTTTTATGGAAGCGTCATCGGCGATGCTTGGCTGTTCTTTCGACACATAAACATCGGATGTAGACATCCTGCCATGAAAATGGGCCTTTTTAATGCGTCCTAACTTTCCGTTAGTCTCCTTGTCTTGCGACACCACAAAAACCACTCCCTGGCGACCACCTGCACTAGGAGCATACAACCCCGCTTCCAAGATGGTTTTGAGTTCTTCCTCACTGATTTGTCCTTGCTTGAAACGGCGTATGCTACGCCGCTTCATTATATTTTCTATCACTGCATTTGTCACCATAACATTTTTCAGATTTATTTCCAACATTGGGGATCAGGTGCATACATGTTACCGTGATAACCGTAGGCAACAGCCGGACATCCCCGGCAGAAACGTAACAGTTCACACTTTCCACATTTTTCAAAATTCTCATATATACGGTATTTGTCCATCTTCTCTCCCGTAAACAAACTGTACAAATCGTCTTCCAATGCGTTGCCTACCTTACTTTCCATACGTCGGCAAGCATATACTGCACCATCCGACAAGATAGTAAAGTGGCAATTTCCGCAGTTACAACCGCCGTATATGATTTCATCATCAGGATAGTCAGAAGGGTTGAACAAGCCGTTTTCATACAAGAATAATGTCCACAGATGATCTTTCAGGTTAAACCAAGTAGCCCCTCCTTTATATTGCTCGAATTTCGACCAGCATTGTTCCAGCATGTTCTCGTATTCATCGGGCGTACAGCAGACATCCCTGCTATGTGCATCAGGACAATAGCGCGCAAAAGCAAACACATCGGCCTTATGTTGCACCACGACATCAATCAATTGCGGTATCTCTCGGTAATTCCATTTAGAGACCGTTGCCATGATTGCTACCGTAATGCCAGCCTGTTGAAGACGCGGGATAGCTTCAAGCGTTTCCCTAAAAGCTCCCTTCCGGCGTATACGATCGTGTGTGGCTTCAAGCCCGTCCAATGATAGCTGGTATTTGCGGCAACCGTATCCGGCCAAACGATTGCAGGCTTCATCATCCAAGTGAAATGGATTACCCAAAACAGCAAAAGGAATCTGTTCGGATTTCAATTTTTCAGCCAAATTCCAAAATTTCGGATGCAAGATGGGGTCACCGCCCGTTATATAAAGATAAGGCTGTCGATTGGCTTTCTTACCGAATTCCTTTATATTGGCGAGAACGGTATCCATCTCTTTTTCCGGCATTTCCTGAAATTTGGCATGACTGCCCAATGCATAAATGTAACAATGCCTGCATCGCTGGTCACAGGCTTCGGTTATGTGCCATTGGAATGCAAAATACTCCATTGGTAATTTATTTATCTTCTGTCTTTAAACAGGCAATGTACCTAACTGATGTAACATGGTGAAAATATCAGGTAATCCATGTTCGCGGACGATTTTTCCGTCTTTCAGTTCATAAATGTTCATGGCAGTCACCTTTATGGATTTTCCGGTTGCAGGCATACCCATGAACGGTTGCGTTTGTGTACCGCTTCATGGTGAAACGAATCACTACTTTATCGCCTTCCATTATAACTTCTCAACTTTCCATTGTATATCAGACATGGCTCCACGCATCATGTTGAGGACTTCCATATACCCTCCAAAACCACGCAACGGTTCAGGAGAAATAATCGGTTCACCAATGGAACGGTCTCCGGTATTTATGAAACGGATAAACTGTTCCATCACCTGTCTATTCTTTTCTGTCATGGATACCTGTTCATTGACTGCGTTTTCACAGGATACATGCTTCATTGTTATACAATTATCGAATAAAACAAATAATAATCCCCCCACGCAAAAACTGTCCATGCCGAGGGGATTCGATAAATCTTATTTGCCTCCTACTCCACAGGCACTGCCACAGGCCGTCGGCTGCTCTTCCGGTTTGTCACCGGCTCCACAGGCACTGCCACAGGCCGTCGGCTGCTCTTCCGGTTTGTCACCGGCTCCACAAGCACTGCCACAGGCTGACGGCTGCTCTCCCGGTTTATCACTGGCTCCACAGGCACTGCCACAAACTGACGGAACATTAACTTGCTTAAAAAATTGATTCTTTAACATAATCTACAATACTTAAGAGTTATACAATTTTATTTAGAACATATCAGTTTTAAATACAAAGGTAGTATTTTCCAGCTGACAACCAAGAGGTTATATTTTTATCAGGTAGTAACATTTTTCTCGTTTTTACTGATTCACAGATAATTTTACCGGACAAAAAGAATAAAAAAA
>CAZAUU010000020.1:0-36937 GCA_964488405.1 uncultured Phocaeicola sp. | reverse complement strand
CCGTTCCCATTGCCAACATCACACCAAACATCGCTACATAAGTTTTCATCTTTGCTTGTTACTGTTTTACTGTTACATTTACTGTTTATAATATCCTTTTTTTCCGAATGCAAAATAACCCGTTTTCGCCGTAACTTGCAATACCTATTTCTATTATTTTTGTTCTGTTCTTTGCCACTCCTTTATCCCTTTTGTAAAAAAAGCTTGATTATATAGCAATTCCGCACGCCTGCGACATATATAATATAGTCAAAACTTCAAATCGCTACAACCCGAGGGCATGCCGCGGGCAAGGGAAGGACGAAGAATTTTTCCGCAGAAAGTCCGCCCGCATTTGGATTATTGTACGTACCTTTGCAGGCACAAATACCAACCGGCACATGGAAGAAGAAACAATCAGGCAGATAAACGTGAACGGACGGCTGATGGACCTGTCGCGCCCGCAGGTGATGGGCATCCTGAACATCACGCCCGATTCGTTTTACGCCGCCAGCCGCACGCAGACCGAAAGGGAAATCGCGGCACGGGCGCGGCAAATCATCGACGAGGGGGGGACTATCATCGACATGGGAGCCTGCTCCACACGACCCGGCGCGTGCACCGACGGCGGCGGCGAAGAAGAGATGCGGCGCCTGCGCTGCGGACTGGCGGCGGTAAGGCGCGAATGTCCGGACGCCGTGGTGTCGGTAGACACCTTCCGTGCCGACGTGGCGCGGATGTGTGTGGAAGAATACGGGGCAGCCATCATCAACGACATCTCGTCGGGCGAGATGGACGCGGCGATGCCCGCCACGGTGGCGCGGCTGGGTGTGCCCTACATCCTCGTGCACATGCAGGGCACGCCGCAAACCATGCAGCAGGCACCCCGCTACGGACACGTGGTGAAAGAGGTGCTGCAATACCTCGCCGAAAAGATACAGCGCCTGCGCGACCTGGGCGCCAAAGACCTCCTTGCCGACCCCGGATTCGGATTCGGCAAGACGCAGGCGCACAACTACGCACTGCTGAACCAGCTGGAGGAATTCGGCATGCTGGGCGTCCCCGTGGTGGTGGGTGTGTCGCGCAAGTCCATGATATACGGGCTGCTGGGAACAGGAGCCGACGACGCGCTCAACGGCACCACCGCCGCCCATGCCATCGCCCTGACGAAAGGCGCCGACATCCTGCGCGTGCACGACGTGAAGGCAGCCTCCGAAGCCGTCAGGATATTCACCACCATGAAAGAATCTTCCCCGTCCAACCATTAACGCATACGACCCATGCCATTCAGTTTCACCCTCCTTACGGTAAAAGACGTCATAGACATCCTGCTTGTCGCCTTCCTGCTTTACAAGACCTACAAGCTGATGAAGTCGTCAGGGTCCATCAACGTGTTCACGGGCATCCTGGTGTTCATCGGCATCTGGATAGTGGTGTCGCAGGTATTGCAGATGCGGCTGCTCGGCTCCATCTTCGACAAGCTGGTCAGCGTGGGCGTCATCGCGCTGATTGTGCTGTTCCAGGACGAAATCCGCCACTTCCTGCTCTCATTGGGTTCGCACCACAGCGCCAACAGCCTGCTGCGCTTCTTCAAGGGGGGGAAAAAGAGCGGGGGAAGCAAGGAAGACATCATGCCCATCGTGATGGCATGCCTCAGCATGAGCAAGGGGAAGGTGGGCGCACTCATCGTCATGGAGCGCAACTTCCCGCTGGACGACATCACGCGGACGGGCGACATCATCGACGCCAGTATCAACCAGCGCCTGATAGAGAACATCTTCTTCAAGAACAGCCCGCTGCACGACGGGGCGATGATCGTCAGCCACAAACGCATCAAGGCGGCGGGGTGCATCCTGCCGGTGTCGCACAACCTGGACATCCCCAAGGAGTTGGGGCTGAGGCACCGCGCCGCACTGGGCATCTCGCAGGAGACCGATGCCCTTGCCGTCATCGTGTCGGAGGAGACGGGCGGCATCTCCGTCGCCTACCAAGGCGAGTTCCGCCTGCGGCTGACCGCCGAAGAACTGGAGCGCATGCTGACCGCGGCACTCGTGTAGGCGGGTGCGCTTCGCCCGGTTTCATGTTGTCAAACATACAAAATCCGTTCATCCTACCCAAAAAAAAATGCTTTTCAGCAAACCGGATGCTGCAGAAATACGTAATTTTGCAGTGCGATATCGTTTCCCGTTATCGCACACAACAAAGATTCTCATATTAAATTTAAAAATATTATGGAATTAATTGATCAAATCGTAGAACGTGCTAAAGCAAACAAACAGCACATCGTGCTTCCGGAAGGAACTGAAGAACGTACGTTGAAAGCCGCCAACCAGATACTGACAGACGGCGTTGCCGACCTGACCCTGCTGGGCGACCCCGACGAAATCATGGGGCTGGCAAAAGAATGGGGGTTGGGCAACATCCACAAGGCAACCATCATCAACCCCGAAACAAGCCCCCAAAAGGAGGAATACGCGCAGCTGCTGTGCGAATTGCGTAAGAAAAAAGGCATGACCATCGAAGAGGCGCGCAAGCTGGTGAACGACCCGCTGTATTACGGCTGCCTGATGATTAAGGCGGGGGCTGCCGACGGCCAGCTGGCAGGAGCCCGCAACACCACGGGCAACGTATTGCGCCCGGCGCTGCAGATTATCAAGACCGCCCCGGGCATCACGTGCGTGTCGGGCGCGATGCTGCTGCTGACACACGCCCCCGAATGCGGTGAAAACGGAGTGATTGTGATGGGCGACGTGGCGGTTACGCCGGTGCCCGACGCCGGACAGCTGGCACAGATAGCCGTATGCACCGCACGCACGGCAAAGGCGGTGGCAGGCATCGAACCGCGCGTGGCGATGCTGAGCTTCTCGACCAAAGGCTCGGCGAAACACGAGGTGGTAGACAAGGTGGTGGAAGCCCTGAAGATAGCGCAGGAGATAGACCCGTCGCTGAAAGTGGACGGAGAGATGCAGGCAGACGCCGCCCTGGTGCCGAGAATCGGGCAGAGCAAGGCGCCGGGCTCCGAAATCGCGGGCCGCGCGAATGTGCTGATCGTGCCCAGCCTGGAAGTGGGGAACATCTCCTACAAGCTGGTGGAACGCCTGGGACACGCCACGGCGGTGGGACCCATCCTGCAGGGTATCGCCCGTCCCGTCAACGACCTGTCACGCGGATGCTGCATCGAGGATGTGTACAAGATGATTGCCATCACGGCAAACCAGGCCATCGCGGCAAAGGAACAACAGTAAACCGCCCGTGCGCAACACGATTTACAGAACATAAAATAACGATTGCATTATGAAAGTATTGGTACTCAACTGCGGTAGCTCGTCCATCAAGTACAAGCTGTATGAGATGACTACCCGAGAGGTCCTCGCACAAGGAGGAATCGAAAAAATCGGCTTGCCGGGTTCTTTCCTGAAGCTGACACTGCCTGGCGGGGAGAAAAAAATCATCGAAAAAGACGTGCCCGAACATACCACCGGCGTGCAGTTCATCTTCGACACGCTGACCCACCCCGAATATGGGGCAGTGAAAGACCTGCACGAAATCAAGGCGGTGGGCCACCGCGTGGTGCACGGGGCGACCAAGTTCAGCGGGTCGGTGCTGATTGACGAGACCGTCATCGCGGCCGTGGAGGAATGCTGCGACCTGGGACCGCTGCACAACCCCGCCAACCTGAAGGGCATCTATGCCGTGCAGAAGCTGCTGCCCGAAGTGCCGCAGGTGGCAGTGTTCGACACCGCGTTCCACCAGACCATGCCCGACTACGCCTACCTGTATGCCATCCCTTACCGGTATTACGAGAAATACGGCATCCGCCGCTACGGGTTCCACGGCACGTCCCACCGCTATGTATCGAAGCGCGTATGCGAATTTCTGGGCATCCCGCAGGAAGGCACGCGCATCATCACCTGCCACATCGGCAACGGAGGGTCTATCGCAGCCGTCAAGGACGGCAAATGCGTGGACACCAGCATGGGGCTGACCCCGCTGGAAGGGCTGATGATGGGCACACGCAGCGGGGACATCGACGGCGGCGCCATCACCTACATCATGAAGAAAGAGGGACTGGGACCCGATGAGATATCGAACCTGCTGAACAAGAAGAGCGGCGTACTGGGCATGTTCGAGAAATCGAGCGACATGCGCGAGCTGGATGCCGCCGCACGGAAAGGCGAAGAGCGTGCCATCCTGACCGAGAAGATGTATTTCTACCGCATCACCAAATACGTCGGCGCATACGCTGCCGTCATGAACGGCGTGGACATCATCCTGTTCACCGGCGGTGTGGGCGAGAACCAGGCAAGCGCACGTGCGGCTGTCTGCCGGAACCTGGAATACATGGGTGTCAGAATCGATGACGAAAAGAACGACCGGATACACGGGGAAGAGGCAGTCATCTCTGCCGATGACTCGAAAGTGAAGGTGGTGGTCATCCCGACCGACGAAGAGCTGACAATCGCCACCGACACCATGAACATCCTGAACGGGTGCGACAAATAAAAAAAACATTCAAACAAAACGGGGACTCCCCGTAAGCCTTTTTTCACCAATTTGCTATGGAAGACAATGGAAAAAGCTTACGGGGATGTCTTTTTACGTACATCCGGAAAACCTGACCCCAAGGAAGGTGCAGGACGGAAGACATTAAAATGCACAACACATGAAAAAGAAAATCGTAACATTCGGTGAGATCATGCTCCGACTCACCACACGCGACAACCTCCGCATCCAGCAAAGCCACGACCTTACGGTGAGCTACGGCGGAAGCGAAGCCAACGTAGCCATCTCGATTGCCAACTTCGGGGGCGAGGTGGAATTTATCACACGCCTGCCCGACAATGCCCTGGGCGAAACCTGCCTGGCAGAGCTGCGCTCGCACAACATCGGGACAGGGCACGTGCTGACGGGAGGCAGCCGCCTGGGCACATACTACATGGAGAAAGCAGCCGCCATGCGCAACTCGAACGTCATCTACGACCGCGAACACTCGGCATTTTCCGAACTGAAACCAGGTATGGTCAACTGGCGCGACGCATTCAGGGATGCCGCCATTTTCCACTGGTCGGGCATCGATGCCGCACTGACACCGGGCCTTGCCGACGTGTGCAGGGAAGCCATCGGCACAGCCAAGGAAATGGGGCTCGCCGTGTCGTACGACATCAATTACCGCAAGAACCTGTGGAAATACGGCAAGACCGCACAGGAAGTGCTCCGCCCGCTCATGACCTCCAGCGACATCCTGTTCGGTAGCGAAGGCGAATATGCGCTGCTCATGGGGCTGAAGGCGCCCGGATTCAAGGCGCGGCACAACGGTGAGGGATACGATGTGGAGGCATACGAGGCATTCTGCCGGGGAATCAGCGCACAGGTTCCCGGATGCAAATACATCTACATCGCGCTGCGCAACGTAATCAGCGCGAGACACCACACTTTTGCGGGTGTGCTCTACTCGCACGGGACGATGAAATATACGCGCGTGTTCGACATCGACGAGGTGATAGACTGCATTGGCGTGGGCGATGCGTTCTGCGGCGCCATGCTTTATGCCCAGCACGCTTTCGACGACGAGCAGAAGCGCGTGGACTTCAGCACAGCGGCATCGGTGCTGAAAAACACCATTGCCGGCGACTATAACATGGTAAAGGTTTCGGAAGTGGAGAGTCTGCTTGCCAGACAGGAAAGCGGGGAACTCGCCCGATAACCTCCGGCACGGCACGGGACCGGTCGTGCAAAACCGGCCGGTCTCCCCTGCACAAGGAGGTCACCTCACCTCCGTTTCGCCCTCGATAAACTGCTCCATGAAAAGGTTTTCCCCATCGAAAACCGCATACGAGAATTCGGTAATCCAATCGCCCAGGACCAGCATGCGCGACGTGCGGCTCAGCATGAGGTCGAGCATAATGTGGCGATGCCCATAAATGAAATAGTTGATGTCGGGGTGCGTTTTCAGGTAGTCTTTCGTAAACAATACCAACGGCTCGCGCTCCTCGCCCATATAGAGGACTTCCCCCGCCTCGCGCTTCAGGCGGCTGCGCTTCGCCCATTCCAGCCCCAGCTCCACGCTCCAACGCGGGTGCAGCATCGAGAACAGGCTCTGCAGGGTGTGGCTGTGGAACAGCATACGGAGGAAACCGAACTTGCGGTCGGTATCGCCCAGCCCGTCGCCATGTGCCAGAAAGAACTCTTTCCCGTAAATCTCGCACGTGAGCGGCTCGCGATGGAGGATCATGCCGCACTCCTTCTCCAGGTAGTCGCCGCACCAGATATCGTGGTTGCCGGTGAAGAAATGCACCTCCACCCCCCTGTCCGTCAGTTCGGAAACCTTACCCAAGAAACGGGTATAGCCTTTCGGCACCACGAGCCTGAACTCGTACCAGAAATCGAATATGTCGCCCAGCAGGTAGACAGCGGAAGCACGTTCCTTGATGCAGTCAAGGAAATTCACCAGGCGGCGTTCCTGCGTGCGGCCATGCGCAATCGCCCTGGAGCCCAGGTGCGCGTCCGACAGGAAATATACATTCTTCATCTTTTCCATCGCCTCGCCTTTCATAAGAATCCCAACTCCAGTTTCGCTTCCTCGCTCATCATGTCCTTGTCCCATTCGGGCTCGAACACCAGATTGACCTGTGCCGCCGTCACGCCCTCCACCGACTCGACTTTCTGGCGGATGTCTTCCATGATAAAGTCGGCGGCAGGACAGTTGGGGGCCGTCAGCGTCATGTCAATCCCCACTTCGCCGTCTTCCTGCAGGTCGATTTTGTAAATCAGGCCCAGATCGTACACATTGACAGGGATTTCAGGGTCGTACACGGTCTTCAGCATGTCGATGATACGTTCTTCTGTCTTCAATTTTGCCTCATTGTCCATAAGCATTCCCGTTTGATGGTTTTCAACACAAAAATAATAAAAAATATGATTCGGGCACAGGGACACAAGAAATGTCAGAGATTCCCTTCGTCGGAATAGCTGTAATAGGCACCGTCCGTGACAATCAGATGGTCGAGCAGGCGGATGTTCACCGCAGCAGCGGCACGCTGTACGGATCCGGTCAGCAAATCGTCTTCGCGGCTGGGACGGACATTGCCCGAAGGGTGGTTGTGGCAAAGCACCAGCGAGACGGCACGCCGCAACAGGGCTTCGCGCAGGATGCACCTCACATCGACCTGTGTGGAGGCAAGCCCACCCCGGCTGATCCGGATACGATCGATGACTTTCGACGAGCGGTTCAGCAGGAGCACCCAGCACTCTTCTACCGGCAAATCGCACATCAGCGGATAAAAGATGGCATAAATGTCTTGCGAACACCGGATGCACTTACGTTCTTCGGGCGCCTCCCCGCTCCGCCGCCTGCCCAACTCGGACGCCGCCAGGATGGTGACCGCCTTTGCCATCCCGATCCCCTTGAAGCGGCACAGCTCCCCGATGCTCGCCTTGCCCAATTCGCCCAAGCTGTTGTGATAGCAGTCGAGCACTTTCCGCATCAGTTCCACGGCAGACTCATCCCTACTGCCCGATCCTATCAGGATGGCAAGCAGTTCGGCATTGCTCAGTGCCGAAGGTCCCAGCTGCGCCATCCGTTCACGCGGACGGTCTTCTTCCGCCCACCGGTTGATGCTCAATTTAATTCCCATTACTGATAAAAGTTCTTTTCGAAAGCGGCAAATTCCCCTCGCCCCAGCACGCAACGCCTCCACCAGGCAGAGAGGAAACCGGCTCCGTAGCCGGTCAGTTGTATAAACGCAGCCACTACAGAAAGTACGCCGACCGGGAGGCTTTTATTCCGGACGGAAGCATCTGCCAGGATGATGGCGGCAAACAGAAGCAACGCCAACAGGCTCCATGCACAGAAAAGGGCCGCCACCAGCACCACTAGCACTCCCAGGGTAAAAAGGGAAGGGAGCAGGTGCACCGGTTTCAATGACTCCGGATATTTTTTATACAGATTGACACGGGCGATGCCCGAATTGTACACCTGCTTGAAAAATTTCCGCCAGCCGGTGCGGCGTTTGTGCCATACCCACGCATCGGGGAAAAGCCGGCACGAATAACCTGCCCGGAAAATACGGATGCTGAAATCAATGTCTTCGCCGAAACGCATCCTCGAAAATCCCCCCAATGCCCGATAGACGTCCGCACGCACCCCCATATTGAAACTGCGGGGATAGAACTTGTCCATTTTCTTCTTCCCGCCACGGATTCCTCCCGTGGTGAAAAAAGAAGTCATGGAGTAATTGATTGCCTTCTGCACAGGGGTGAACGACGAATGCGCACGGTCGGGACCTCCGAAGGCATCTGCCGGGAAACGTTCCAGCTCTTTTCCCACCGCCTCCAGGTATCCCGAAGGCAGCACACAGTCCGAATCCAGAACCAGCAGGTACTCCCCCCGGCTGCGCTCCGCACCGTAATTGCGTGTCTGCCCCGGACCGGAATTGGGCTTTGCATAGTAATGCACATCGAGGCGGGAAACATATTTTTCCACCACCGCCCTGCAAGGCACGGAAGAACCGTCTTCTACTATGATTACTTCGAAATCGCCTCTATGCTGCCGCGTCAGACTGTCCAACAGGTCGTCCACCTCGTCAGGACGGTTATAGACAGGGACAATGAAGGAATACCGCATGGCACACTGACACTGGAGATTATTTTTTCAATTTTGCAAGCAACACCTCTACCACGGCGGGTATCAGCGATATGAACACAATCGCCAGCAGAAGCAACTTCAGGTTTTTCTGCACAAAGGGGAGGTCGCCGAAAAAATGGCCTGCATAACAGAACACGGCAACCCACAACGCCGCCCCGATAAGGTTGTAACACATAAAATAATAATAATGCATTTTGCCCATGCCTGCCACAAAAGGCGCAAAAGTGCGGACTATCGGGACAAAACGGGCAATGATAATGGTCTTCCCGCCATATTTCTTGAAAAATTCATGCGTCTTGTCCAGATAACTCTGCTTAAAAATTTTGGAATCAGGATTACCGAACAACTTCTGCCCCAGAAAATGCCCGACCATGTAATTGCAAGAGTCGCCTATCACAGCCGCAAGGAATACGACAAACACCAACGTGTGTACCTCCAAAGGCATATCGGGCAACGCAGTGATGGCACCGGCTACAAACAGAAGGGAATCTCCCGGCAAGAAGGGAGTTACCACCAGACCGGTTTCACAGAAGATAATCAAAAACAGAATTGCATAAGTCCACGTATGATAATTTTGCACAATATCAATCATGTAACGGTCGATATGCAAAACGAAATCAATAATAAAATCCATTGTACATAAAATTATAAAAAACAAAGGACACTGAAGACCCTCCGGGCGTTCCCGGCATCCTCGGTGTCCCTTTTCTTTAGCATTTCACGACACGAAAGCCATCCATTCAAGGCTAAATACCTTCCAATGCCTGTTTGGCAGTCGCATTCTCCGGATCAATCTCCAATATCTTGTTCCAATAAACCTTAGACTCTTCGTACAATTCTTTCAGGAAGTAATAATATCCCAAATAACTTTCACATTCAATCAGCACAGACTTGGAAGCCTTCGGGTTCTCTTCCAATATGGAAAGTGCCTTCTCGTAATACGGCTTTGCCAGTCCAAGGGTGGTTTCCGGATCCAGCATCGCATTGGTACGCGCACGCCAGAAATACCCCAAATAGTTGTCAGGCACACGCACAGACACTTGGGCAAAAATCGTATCGGCTTCCACCAGATAAGCATTCCGCTGGATCGTATCCACAGCCGCAATCACAGACTCTTCCTCAACAGAATCGGTCTGCGACGGCGACAAAGAACCTGCAGCCATATAATACAGGCGGCCAAACATGAACAAATCCGTTACCTCACAATCCTCTTGCAACCCCTCCAAATAAACCTGGAACAGACGGATGGCTTCAGGATAATTCTGTGCCTTCTGCTGAGCTTCAGAAGCCTCCTTGGCTATTTCAGGATGCTTTTTCTCCTCATCCATATTCATGGCCCTGTCAAATTCGACCATCGCCTTGTCTACTTCATTGTTGCCCACATACAGGCGTGCACGGTAGAGGAAATCCATGTACACATAATCGGGATTGTCAGGATCAACAAAAAAGCTGTCTGCTGCCTGAAGTCCTTCCGCATAAGAGTTCAATTCGCACAGGTTATACATTTTCAGGCGTTTCAACAAATGGTTCTCGCCGTCCAAAGCCAATCCTTTGTTCGCCATGTCCAGCGACTGATCATAATTCTTGTTCAGGTAAAGCAACATCGCATAGTGCACATAGTCCTGCAAACCGGGTGTTCCCTTCTGCATGAAATCGTCATACACCTGCTTCGCCTTACTGTAACTACCCATTTGGTAATAGGCATTTGCCAATTCGCGGTCTACCCCCACTTCCTCGGGGTGGCTGCTTTTCAATTTCAAAAGCATATCGACAGACAACTGGGGATTCACGCCGATATAGGCATGGGCATACTTGTAATATGCATCGAAGCAATGCTCGTCAAACAGGATTGCCTGTTCATAATAACCGCAAGCAGCACCCACATTTTTCTCGAACAGGGCAATATCGCCGCTCAACACATATGCAATCCCTGCCTTGGAATCCACTTTCCTTGCACGCTCGGCATAATCCTTTGCCGTTTCCGCATCGCCATTGTCCAAATAAGCCTTCCCTATGGCAACCAACAGGGAAATATTCTTCTTATTACCTTTCAACAGTCCATCGAACCCATTTTCAGCTGCTTTCGGATTGTCCTTAATCATTGCGGCAATCTTTTCCACCCGCTGTGTCAGATCAGAGGATAAGGGCTCCTGTGCATACAGCGAAACAGACAACAAAAAGCCACAACAAAAAGCACTTAAAACTCTACTTTTCATAACCACTTATTAATCTTATTAAAACTCATCTTTTACATTCACTAAACGAACAGGTTGCGTTGCAGGGACAATACCCGATTTCAATATGATGCGCTGCCCTTTGTCACTCGTCAGGAAAGTCATCAGACCTGTGGGTAATGCACTACGCGGATCGTTTATCAAGATAAAAACATCATGAACCAATGGATATTCTCTCAAAGCAAGGTAAGCCTGGTAAGGCTTGACACTATTACCAACCGTTGCATGACCTGAATTGCTGACAGCCATGACCCTCACCGTCTCATTAAAAGACAGCCGGGTAGAATCGGCGGCATTTCCTACCCAATTTGCCCCAATGACCCCCATTGCATTGGGAGTCTTAGAAACATAATCAATAACCTCTTCGTTCGATTTCAATGCTGTAAGCGAAGAAGCCAATGCCTCCCCTTTGCAAATGGAATCGATAACATAATGGATGGTCCCCGAATTAGGGTTGTCGAACACTACGCTCAAATCCCCCAACCGGGAATCCGGATTCAATTCTTTCCAACTCTTGATTTTTCCTGTCACGATTTTACGGAAATCCCCTACCGTAATCAGTGAATCCATATTCGCCAGATTCGTAATCAGGGCAATCCCGCTGACAGCCATCCGGATAGATTCCGGAAAAAATTTGCGTGCATGAAAAGAAGCCACTTCTGCCTCACTCAGGCGGCGGTTGGCAATCACCAGCCGTACACTGTCTTGTAACAACAGGTTTATTGCTTCAACCTCACTACAATATATAGGAGTTACCTCCGCCTCAGGGGTCAATGCACGATACACCTGCAATTCTTCTTCCATAATCGGTTTCAGTGACTCATCCACCGCAATCGTTATCGAACCAGAATACAGAGTCTGCCCATCGCCTGCCGTCTTTTGGTACTTGCACGAAACAAGCGACAACAGCATACATACACCGAGCACGAACCTTCTTTTCATACACGCATCAAACTGTTACTGCAATTTAAATACAATCGGGCACGTATAGTACACCGGAACGTTACGTCCGTTCTGCCTTCCCGGAATCCATTTCGGCAAAGACTGTACCACACGCACAGCTTCCTTGTCGCAATAGGGATCCAACGAGCGCAATACCTGGACATCTTCCACATTACCTTCTGCCGATACGACAAAACGCAGGATAACACGCCCCTGGATACCGTTTTCCTGTGCAATGGCCGGATAGCGCAAATTCTTGGCAATGTACTTCAAGAGTTCGGCCTGGCCACCCGGGAACTGAGGCATCTGCTCAACCATCGTATAAGGTTCTTCTTTCACTTCGGGAGCTTGGGTAATCACTTCCTGCAAATCGGCGATATCCACACCTTCCAATTCGTTGTTACCTTGCACATCGGCGATAGAGATTGTCACCTTAGACTCGGTCAGCTCGTCCTGTGTCTTCAGCTCATCCTCTTCATTTACCTCCTCATCCTTCTTGATGACAGGGGCGGTAAACTTGATGGTACTCTTCAACTGGGGAGGAGGAGCAACCGGTTCCACCGGCTTCACCAGTTCTTCCTGTTTTATTTCCGGTTCTTCCAGTTGGGAAAGTTGGGTTACCTCCACCATTTCCTCTTTCTTTTCCGGCATCGCCATCTGGATCAATCGGGGAAGATAAAAACCTACCAATGCGACGATTATCACAATGATCAATGCGGCAAACTGCCTTCTTCCCAAATCACGGCGCATCTTATACGCGCCGTATGATTTATTTTTATCTTTGAAAATGAGTTCACACCATTCCAAAGAAACCAAATCTATTTTTGCCATATTTTTTCTTCTTTATCTCGGTGTTACACATTTCAACTTACTGCATTCTCACTCAATTGACCCTTGGAATTATAGTTGTCTATCAGGAACTGGTCGCCCTCCGTGATATCGACAATCACATACTTACCGATACTGCAAATCTGCATCTCATCCAAAGCATCGATCAAGTTTTTGTAAGTGGACTTGTCTGTTGCCTTGATGATGACGGTAGGTGTATTCTTGCCGGCTTTCGCTTCGGACACCTGTTTCTTATACTCATCTTCCGTAATCTCCAGATTGGCTTTCTTCACTTTCAGTTCTTCCACCTGCTTCACCGCATCGTAATTCTTACGGAGCAACACCGACCGGATGCCGTCTGCCTTGTAGGAAGTTTCTTTCAAAGAAGTGTAATCCTCATAATTCGGTTCACCTTCATAATAATAAATCCTATCATTCTCATCGAGCAACAAAGTAAGGGCTTGCGATGCCTTCACCTTGTTCTGCATGTCCTCGGTGATGTTTTCATCGTTGGTCGGCATGCTAATCTCCATCGTCTGCGGTTTGCTCAACGAAGTACACAGCATGAAGAAAGTAATCAGAAGCATGTTCATATCCACCATCGGCGTAAAGTCGACACGGACGGTCATCTTTTTCTGTTTGCTCCCTTTCCCTTTCTTATTTCCACCGGTATCTTGTATTTCAGCCATATTTTATCTCCTTCTTATTATTCGTCAGACACTGTTTTCAATGAAGTAATCAGATTGTATCTGTTTTCCTTCAAATCCTGAAGGGAACTCATGACATTCTTGATAACCGAATAAGGGGTGGTTTGGTCTGCCTTGATGGCAATACGCAAATCACGGTTCGTGGCGCGCGCATTGCGGATCCACACCTTAAACTGGTTGTCCACACTGTCGCAAGGAATTCCGTAGTCTCTCAATACCTTATCCTGTTCCTCACCGGATAGGGCGAGGAAAGATTTCATATTTCTCATCGGAACACCGAAGGTCTGGAATATCGAGAACTTCTTTATCTCTTCCGGAGTAAATGTCAGTCCGTATTCTTGCCCCACGGCCTCCAATGTAGCTGCCATATCCTGCTGCTTGTCAAGACTCATGAAAATCTTGCCACTTGGTTCGATCAAGATCTGCAGGATGTTCGTCTCCGGAATCTTGATTTCAGAGACCGAACCCGGAGTAACCACCTGTACCGGTTCTTTCTTGATGAAGTTACCTGTCAACATAAAGAAAGTAAGCAGCAGCACGGTGACATCACTCATGGCAGTCATGTCGATAAACATGGATTTCTTTTTAATCTGTGCTCTACTCATAATTAATTGTTTTAATAATTCAGCTATTGGTTACAATCCGCACGAGGGACACCGAGTCCCCCACCCGATTGATTTTTATGATTTATGAGTAGCGTTGAATGTCTGCACGATAGAGAATCCTACCTCGTCAAGGCTGTAAGTCAGTTTATCAATCTTGTTAGTAAAGTAGCTGTAAGAAATAACGGCCAATGCACCGGTCAAGATACCGAATGCGGTATTGATCAAGGCTTCCGAGATACCGGTTGACAATGCAACTGAGTCTGTACCACCACCTGCGGACAATGCGGCAAATGAACGGATCATACCAATCACAGTACCGAGCAATCCCATCAAGGTACCCAGCGTAGAAATCGTACCGATAATCGGCAGGTTCTGCTGCAACATCGGGAGTTCCAATGCGGTAGCCTCTTCCAGTTCCTTCTGGATAGCCAGCACTTTCTGGTCTTTGTTCAACTCGTTGTTGCCTTCAACCTCACGGTATTTGCGGAGGGTAGCACCTACCACGTTGGCAACAGAACCGCGCTGCTTGTCGCACAACGACTGTGCACCATCAAGATCGTCTTTTGCCAAAGCACTTTTAACCTGAGCTACAAACTTAACCAGTTTGCCACGTCCGAAAGCGGCACGCAAAGTGAAATAACGTTCTACGCTCAAAGCCAACACCGTCAGCAACAATGTCTGGATAACAGGCACAACCGCACCTCCTTTATAGATGGTACCCAACATGTTACCCGGCAGCGGGTGGTTGTTCGGGTCATTGTTCATGAAATTCTCCGGATTTCCGAACACGAAATTGTAAATACACAGTGCAACGATGAAGCAAGCGATAATTACCAAACCTGCAGCCTCAATTCCTTTAAAACCTTGTTTTTGTTTTTTAGTAGTTTCCATAAAAATTACTCGTTTAATATTAATTAAGAATTTATTTGAATGTCGGTAAAGTTCACTTTATTTCAGCCACAAAGAAAAAAGAAATTCATGACATATCAAAATCAAACAGCGTTATTTTGGCTTAATTTTTTTAATTTGTTTGGATATTGCCATACAAATTACCAAAAAGTAAGCCCGCGCCTCCCGATTTCCTTCCTTTTCCATTCAATCCTGGAAATACACACGTTTCACACGGTTCGACACGCCGGTCAGGATCTCGTATGGGATGGTATCCAAAATATCCGACAAAACAGTGACCGGAAGGTCATCGCCGAAAATGACCACCTTGTCACCCTCCTTACAGTCGATACCCGTCACGTCTATCATGCACACATCCATGCAGATATTGCCCACGTAGGGTGCCTTTTGCCCGTTCACCAGGCAATAGGCATGTCCGTTGCCCAGGTGGCGGTCCAGGCCGTCGGCATATCCTATCGGGATTGTTGCGATGCGCGAGTCGCGGTGCAGCACTCCCTTACGGCTGTATCCCACGGTCTCTTCCGCCGCTATTTCATGGATTTGCAGGATGGTGCTTTTGAGCGTGCTCACATTATGCAGGACATGGTTGGTAAAAGGGTCGATTCCGTACAGCCCAATGCCCAGCCTCACCATATCGAACTGCGCTTCAGGACAGCGTTCGATGCCTGCCGTATTGCATATATGGCGCACAATCTTATGCCCGAATCCCGCCTGCAATCGGTCTGCCGCCTCCCTGAACACCTTTATCTGCTTCCGTGTGAAATCGTCGAAACCGGCGGAATCGCTTCCTACCAGATGCGAGAACACCGAACGGGGGGTCACTGCCGACTGGCGCTGCAATTTCCATACCAACGGATCCATGTCCTTCTGAGGGTCGAAGCCCAGGCGGTGCATGCCGGTGTCTATTTTCAGGTGGATGGGAAAGTTCGAGATTCCTTCCCGTCCCGCCGCCCTGATCATTTCCTCCAGAATAGGAAAGCCGTAGATATTGGGTTCCAGCCGATAGGCAAACATGGTCTTGAAGGCCGTCACTTCGGGATTCATAACCACAATGGGGCATACGATGCCTGCCTTGCGCAGGTCCGCACCTTCATCCGCCACGGCCACCGCCAGATAATCCACACGATGATCTTCGAGGGTCTTCGCCACCTCGAAGGGACCGGCGCCATACGCCGAAGCTTTCACCATGCACATCAGCTTGGTGCCGGGTTCCAACTTGTTGCGGTAATAGTTCAGGTTGTCGACAAGGGCATTCAGGTTGATTTCCAGAATGGTTTCGTGTACTTTCAGCTCCAGCCTGTCGGTCACGGCGTCGAAACCGAAGGCGCGTGCCCCCTTGATCAGGACCACCTCGTTGCGCAGCGATGCCAGCACGTCCGACCTCAGCAGGTCGGCGGTCGTGGTGAAAAACTGTTTTTCCTTCACATCAAACCGCGAGGCGGCGGCAGAAATGCCTTCCCCCACCCCGATCAACCGGTCCACCCCGCGGTTGTGAACCAGGTCCGACACCTGCCGATAAAGCAGCCTGCCGGGTTGCCCGCTTTCCAGGATATCCGACAGGATGAGGGTGCGCCGTGCCGCCCGGTCTTCCGAGCGCCGGGCCATAAAGTCGAGGGCTATGTCGAGCGAGGCGAAATCCGAGTTGTAGCTGTCATTGATCAGCAGGCACCCGTTTTTCCCTTCCTTCACCTCCAGGCGCATCGCCACCGGCTCCAAGCGTGCCATCCGCTCCGCAATGGCATCGGCCGGGAGCATCAGGTACAACGCCACCGCCAGGCAATGCAGCGAATTTTCCACCGAAGCGTCGTCGATGAACGGGATGCGGTATTCCCTCGAAAAGCCCAGGTAGCGGTACTTCACCGTTGTGCCTGTGCTGTCTTTCTTCACTTTCTCGATAAAGAGCGGGCGTTCGGGGTCTTTCATCGACCACGCTATCTCGCGGGCGGTGAACAACGATTTCGCCACGCACCCGCATATCAGTTCGTCATCGCCGTTGTAGACAATCACGTCGCAATCCTTGAACAGCTGGAGCTTTTCCATGCACTTGTCCTCCAGAGAAGGGAAATTCTCCTGATGCGCCGTCCCGATATTGGTCAGCACGCCTATCGTAGGCCGTATAACAGGCTCCAGTGCCTCCATCTCGCCCATTTCGGAAATCCCCGCCTCGAAGATACCGAGTTCCGTATCCCCGTCCATCATCCATACGGACAGGGGCACGCCCGTCTGCGAATTGTAACTGCGCGGGGAGCGGGTTATCCGCTTTTCGGGACCCAGCAACTGGTACAGCCATTCTTTCACTACCGTTTTCCCGTTGCTGCCCGTGATGCCCACCACCGGCACCTGAAAGCGTTCCCGCCGCTTGGCGGCAAGGCACTGCAACGCCTTCAGCACGTTGCCCACCACCAGAAAATTCATGTCCGTGCGGTCTTTCATCTCTTCCGGAACCGCTGTCACCACAAAATTATACACCCCGTGGGAAGCCAGTTCGGCTATGTACCTATGTCCATCGTCACGCTTTGTTTTCAAGGCGAAGAACAGCGTTTCAGAGGGGAAACACAACGAACGGCTGTCGGTCAGGAGCCATTCAATATCCGCCCCGCGCTCACCGATACGGGTGGCTCCCATGACAGAAGTTATCTCTTCAATCGGGCTTGACATAATTCGATTTCATTTTGAACATCTAAGTACGGGAATTTTTCTTTTAACTCCTTTATCTTTAACAGTATTTGACTTAAAAAACGCTGATAGTCCTCCGACAGGGGATTGAACGGACGGTGTTCCAACCCTTTCCGGATTTTCTGCCACTCCTCCGTCAGCCGCACCGTGCCGGAAGGGAAAAAGGTGCGGGCGAAGCATTCCCAGATATAGGAGATTGCCACGGGCGAGGGATGTAGCATGTCATCGGCGTAAAAGCGGTAATCGCGCAGCTCGTCCATCAGGATTTCATAGGCCGGAAAATAATGGCAGCACGCATAGGTTTCCGTCAGCCGGTGGACCGCCAAGTGCAGCACCGACTTGCTGACCTGATTCCCGTGCATGCCGTCCCTGGCATGGCGCACGGGACTTACGGTAAACAGGAAACGCATGCCCGGACACACCGCCGTGACCGCCCCGATGAGCCGGGCATACATCTCCACAATCTCATCCACCGGAAGCAGGCGGCGCGTGAAACAGGCATCGGGCAGCTTGTGGCAGTTGCCCACAAGCTGTCCTGTTTCTTTCCACTCGTACACCCACGCTGTCCCCCACGTGAAAATCATCCACCGCGCCTGCTCCAGTGCCTTCCCTGCCTGTTCCAGGCGGGCGTTGATGCGCCGCAGGCACATCTCCCTGTCGTCCGACGAGAACGAGCTGTGGTGCATCAGGCTATACCACACGCCCTTCTCCTGCCGCAAAGCGGTCTCCGCATACCGCCTGCCTTCCAGCACCTGCATGACGCCGCCGGCAATCGAGGCGGGGTTATACAATACCCCGAAGGGGTTTACGTCGCACCGAAACTTGTTTTCGGCAAACAGCCTTCCTATATATTCGGCAAAACAGGAACCCCACAGCAACAGCCCGTCCTCGTGGCGGACGGGAGGAAGCCCCGCAGGCAAGCCAACCTTCGTCCTGAACTCCATGAATCGATATTGTCATTTATTTGGGCACAAATGTAAGTACAAATACGTATATTTATTGTATTTTTGTGCCGTGAATTTGAAACAAAAACTAATGAAACAAGCTACTTCTCATGAATTGCTGAACAAAATCGACAGCCCGGAAGACTTACGCCGGCTTTCTCCGGAAGACTTGCCGCAGGTATGCAAGGAACTGAGGGAAATGATTATCGACGAACTGTCCCACAACCCGGGACATCTGGGATCGAACCTGGGGGTAATCGAACTGACTGTCGCACTTCATTATATATTCCACACACCTTACGACCGCATCATGTGGGACGTCGGCCACCAGGCATACGGGCATAAAATACTGACCGGACGCCGGGACCGCTTTTGCACCAACCGCAAGTTGGGCGGACTGTGCCCTTTCCCCTCGCCCTACGAAAGCGAATACGACACGTTCACCTGCGGGCACGCCTCCAACTCCATATCCGTGGCACTGGGCATGGCCGTGGCAGCCGCCCGAAAAGGGGAGACCGACCGCCACGTGGTAGCCGTCATCGGAGACGGTGCCATGAGCGGGGGACTGGCGTTCGAAGGGCTGAACAATACTTCCTCCAACCCCAACAACCTGCTGATTATCCTCAACGACAACAACATGGCAATCGACCGCAGCGTGGGAGGCATGAAGCAGTACCTGCTGAAGCTACAGACCTCGGCAGGATACAACCGCCTGCGCTATGCCGTGTCGCAAAAGCTGCACCAACTGGGCATCCTGAACGACGAACGGCGCAAAGGCCTGCTCCGTTTCGGCAACAGCCTCAAATCGGTGCTCACCCAACAGCAGAACATCTTCGAGGGGATGAACATCCGCTACTTCGGCCCCGCCGACGGACACGATGTGCAGGGACTGGTGAAGGTGCTGAAAGAGATAAAAGACATGAAGGGTCCGAAGCTGCTGCACATCCATACCGTCAAGGGGAAAGGGTTCAAGCCCGCCGAGAAGGAGGCGACCCTGTGGCACGCACCGGGCATGTTCAACAAGAAAACGGGCGAACGCATCGTCAACGACACGGCAGGCATGCCCCCGCTGTTCCAGGACGTGTTCGGCAACACCCTGCTGGAACTGGCGCAAAAGAACGACAAAATCATCGGTGTGACCCCTGCCATGCCCACGGGATGCTCAATGAACATCCTGATGAGCGCCATGCCCGACCGCACCTTCGATGTAGGCATCGCCGAAGGCCATGCGGTGACCTTCTCCGGAGGAATGGCAAAAGAAGGGCTGCTGCCTTTCTGCAACATCTATTCTTCCTTCATGCAGCGGGCATACGACAACATCATCCACGACATTGCCATCCAGCGGCTCAATGTCGTGCTCTGCCTCGACCGTGCCGGACTGGTGGGCGAAGACGGTCCCACGCACCACGGCGTGTTCGACCTTGCCTACCTGCGCCCCGTCCCGAACCTGACCATCTCTTCTCCTTACGACGAGCACGAGCTGCGCCGGCTGATGTACACCGCCCAACTGCCAGGGCAAGGACCGTTCGCCATCCGCTACCCACGCGGCAGGGGCACACAGCCCGACTGGCGATGCCCCCTGGAAGCCGTCGAGGTGGGCAAGGGAAGGAAACTGAAAGAGGGCAAGGACCTTGCCGTCATCACCCTCGGCCCGATAGGAAACGAAGCCGCAAAAGCGATAGCCGATGCCGAGAAGCAGACCGGGGCCTCCATCGCCCATTACGACCTCCGCTTCCTGAAACCCCTCGACGAGGAAATGCTGCACGAGGCGGGCAGCCGCTTCCGCCACATCGTCACCGTAGAGGACGGCGTGCTGAAGGGAGGCATGGGAAGCGCAATCTTAGAGTTCATGGCAGACCATGGCCACACGCCCTCCGTCACGCGGCTGGGCATTCCCGACCGGTTTATCCAGCACGGTCCGGTAGACGACCTGTACGCCCTGTGCGGCATCGGCCGGACAGCCATCTGCCAAACATTAATACATATCCTGAAACCATGAAAATCATCATTGCAGGAGCCGGAGAAGTAGGGACACACCTTGCCAAACTGCTGGCAGGCGAGAAGCAGGATATCATCCTGATGGATGAAGACGAAGAAAAATTGGGCAGGCTGGGTAACAATTTCGACCTGATGACGGTCAACATCCCGCCCACCTCCATCTCCGGGCTGAAAGAAGCGGGGACGGCAAAAGCCGACCTGTTCATTGCCGTCACCCCGAACGAAAGCCAGAACATGACCGCCTGCATGCTCGCGGCAGGCCTGGGAGCGAAAAAGACCGTGGCACGCATCGACAATTACGAATACCTGCTGCCCAAATACCAGGAGTTTTTTGCCCAACGGGGCGTACACTCGCTCATCTACCCCGAAATGCTGGCTGCCAAGGAGATTGTCGATGCAATCAAGATGAGCTGGATACGCCAGTGGTGGGAGTTCGCAGGAGGTGCGCTGGTGCTGGTCGGGGCCAAGTTGCGCGAAACGGCCGAAATCCTGAACATCCCCCTCTACGAGCTGGGAGGGCGCGACATCCCCTTCCACGTCGTGGCAATCAAGCGCGGCAACGAGACCATCATCCCCCGTGGCAACGACTCCATCCTGCTGAACGACATTGTCTATTTCACCACCACCAAGAAATACATCCCATACATCCGCAAAATCGCCGGAAAGGAGAGCTACACCGATGTGCGCAACGTCATGATCATGGGAGGAAGCCGCATAGCGGTACGCACCGTGCAGTACATGCCCGAATACATGCGTGCCAAGATTATCGAGAGCAACCACGTCCGCTGCAACCGCCTGACAGAACTGGTGGACGACAAGGTGATGATCATCAACGGCGACGGGCGCGACGTGGACCTGCTGGTGGAAGAAGGCATCAAGAACACCGAAGCCTTCGTGGCACTGACCGGAAGTTCCGAAAGCAACATCCTCGCCTGCCTTGCCGCCAAGCGCATGGGAGTGGGCAAAACGGTGGCAGAGGTGGAAAACGTCGACTACATCAGCATGGCGGAAAGCCTGGACATCGGCTCCGTCATCAACAAGAAGTACATTGCCGCCAGCCATATCTACCGGATGATGCTGGACGCCGATGTATCGAACGTGAAATGCCTCACCTTCGCCAATGCCGACGTCGCCGAATTTACGGTAAAGACGGGCGCCCGCATCACCCGCTCGCTGGTGAAGGATGCCGGGCTGCCCAAAGGCGCCACCATCGGCGGGCTGATACGCAACGGCGAAGGCATGTTGGTGAACGGCAACACGACCATCCGTGAAAACGACCATGTCGTGGTGTTCTGCCTGAACATGATGATCAAAAAACTGGAGAAATTCTTCAATTGACACCAACGGATTTTTGAACGACCTTCCACGACTTTTTAATGACTTTCCACGACATTTCCACGCCCCCGTTTTGAACGACCTTCCACGACATGGCCGTGTCGTGGAAAGCCGGACAAAACAGACAATCCCGGACTACCGACCAGAGGAAAGACGGGTACATACAACACTGTACTACAGCATAATACACGAATTGATATTTATTTACAGCCGTAACGAGTGACAGGTGTGCCATGCATTTTTCAAACTTTTATAATATGTCGTGGAAGGTCCACTTTTATATGTTCCACGACTCGCATATGAAAGTTATAAAAAAGGGTGCAAACCGTGTCACGCCCACCGCGGACAAAGACTGCCGCGGATTCCGGAATTCCTTTGCGGCACGCCGCCGCCATAAAATTTATACAGTTTTGCTTTACCCATATTAAAATAAATTACGTATCTTTGCGCCGATTTTTCAGACCTGACCAGAATGGAAAAACGGACACAATCCATATCGAGGCACATGCCGGTCCCTATAAGTTTCATTATGAGGGGGAGTACGGTATGCGCCGCTTTTCTGCATTCCCTTCCTCACGGTCTGAAGCCGGACATGAGAAACCGGCCCGTTTTTACATCTGACAGGTATTGCGGCCTTAACCCGCCGGTGGGCGGATCCCTTACGGAAAAACACGACATCTACACACTCGAAAAAATCCAGATTTAGCCGGGCTACTTCCATTCTCCTTATCAGCCTGATAGTTAGAACAGAAATCATCATTAATAATTTTACATATATATGTTTTTTACGTATTTAGTTGTTGTTATTTTAACAGCCATTGCATTGGTTGCGGCAGCACTGACGATATCCAGACTCATTGCGCCGCGGTCCTACAATCCGCAGAAAGGCGAGCCGTACGAGTGCGGTAACCCGACACGCGGACGGTCGTGGGTGCAATTCAGGGTGGGCTACTACCTGTATGCCATCCTGTTCCTGATGTTCGACATTGAGACCGTGTTCCTGTTCCCCTGGGCAGCCGTAGCAGGCGAAGCCGGTGCGTATGCATTAGTATGCGTATTTATCTTCTTGTTGGTATTAATCTTGGGCCTGGCATACGCCTGGCGGAAAGGAGCGTTGGAATGGAAGTAAAGAAGCCGAAAATCCGCTCTATGCGCTATGATGAGTTCAAGAACAACGATTACATAGAGCGCCTTATCAAGCAGCTGAACGATGACGGGGCAGGCGTGTTGCTCACCACCGCCGACGAGCTGATCAACTGGGGGCGAAGCAATTCCGTGTGGAGCCTGCTGCTGGGCACCAGCTGCTGCGCCATCGAGTTCATGACACTGGGTGCCGCCCGGTACGACATGGCACGGTTCGGGTTTGAAGTGACCCGCAACTCCCCGCGCCAGTCGGACGTGCTGCTGGTCATGGGTACCATCACCTACCGCACGGCGCCGCTGATGAAACGTCTGTACGATGAAATGGCCGATCCGAAGTACGTGGTTGCCGTAGGCGGATGCACCATCTCGGGCGGACCGTTCATCAAATCGTACAATGTAGTGAACGGCATCGACCAGATCATCCCCGTCGATGTGTATATCCCCGGCTGCCCGCCCCGGCCCGAAGCCTTCTATTACGGCCTGATGCAGCTGCAGCGCAAGATGAAAGTGGAACGTTTCCTGGGTGGAGTCAACCACAAACAAACCCGGGAAGAAGCCCTCGCCGAATACGAGGCCGGAAAAGCGAAAGGAGGCCAAGAATGAAACGTGACGACATAATCAAGACCATACAGGGGACAGAAGTATGCCCCGGAAATGCCGGAGTAATCAAAGTGCCGGCAAGCGAGTTCCGTAAAGTGGCGGAAGGGCTGAGGAACGACCCGGAAAGCCCCATGGACTTCCTGCGCGACCTCGTGGGCATGGACTGGGGAGAAGAAGGACTGGGCGCCGTCTATTTCCTGGAATCGACCGTGACGGGCGACACCGTGGCCATCCGCACGGCAACCACCGACCGCGAAATGCCGCTGCTGCCCAGCGTGTGCGACCTGTGGAAGACCGCCCTGATCAAGGAACGCGAAGCGTATGACTTCTTCGGCATCCGCTTCACGGGGAATCCCGACATGCGCCGCCTCTTCCTGCGCGAAGACTGGACAGGCTGGCCGCTGCGCAAGGACTACGACATGAAGTCGAACCCGCTGCGCCTGACCAACGAAGTCAATGCGGACATCACCACCGAATACCGCCTGCGCCCCGACGGCACGTTGGAGGGAGTGGACCACACGATATTCGGCGATGAGGATTTTGTAATCAGCATGGGACCGCAACACCCCTCCACCCACGGTGCGCTGCGCATGCGCATTTCGCTCAAGGGCGAAGAAGTGGCAAAGGTAGACCCGATATTAGGCTACATCCACCGGGGCATCGAGAAGATGAACGAAAGCATGACATACCCACAGACGCTGGGCATGACCGACCGCCTGGACTACCTGAGCGCACACCAGAGCCGCCACGCCTTGTGCAACTGCATCGAGCAAGCCGCCGGCATCGAGATATCCGAACGCGCACGCTACATCCGCACCATCATGGATGAGTTGCAGCGTATCGACTCGCACCTCCTCTTCTACTCCTGCCTGGTGCTGGACACGGGTGCCATGACACCGTTCTTCTACGGGTTCCGCGAGAGGGAAATGGTGCTCGACATCTTTGAAGAGACCACCGGCGGACGGTTGATACAGCACTATAACGTCATCGGTGGCGTGCAGGACGACATCCACCCCACCTTCTGCCAGAAGGTGAAAGACTTCATCAAGCACCTGCGCAAAGTCATCAAGGATTACCACGACATCTTCACCGGGAACGTGATAGCGCAGACCCGCCTGCAGGGCGTGGGCATGCTGTCGAAGGAAGATGCCATCTCGTATGCCTGCACCGGAGGCACGGGACGCGCCTCGGGCTGGGCAAACGACGTGCGCAAACGCCACCCGTATGCACTGTACGACAAGATCGACTTCAAGCAAATCGTCTACAACGACTGCGACTCGTTTGCCCGTTACATGGTGCGCATGGACGAGATCATGGAGTCGTGCCGCATCATCGAACAGTTGATAGACAACATTCCGGAAGGCGAATACCGCGTCAAGACCAAGCCCATCATCAAGCTGCCAGAAGGCATCTGGACATCGGCAGTGGAAGCAAGCCGGGGTGAATTCGGCGTGATGATTGAAAGCCACGGTGACAAGACCCCCTACCGCATGCATTTCCGTTCGACCGGCCTGCCGCTGGTACAGGCAATGGACACGCTCTGCCGGGGATGGAAGTTTGCCGACCTGGTTGCCATCGGCGCCTCCGTGGACTTTGTGATTCCGGACATAGACCGTTAATGAATTTCATTACTGACGAAACAAAAAAGATAAAAGCATGAATCAACCGTTTTTAGATTATTATAACCTGCAACCGGTCCTCACGGCCATCCACACGGCGCTGTGCGGCGTGATGCCGGAATGGCTCGCCGTCCTGCTGGAATGTGTCGTTGTAGGTGTCATCATCATGGTATTGTACGCCGTACTTGCCATCATCCTGATTTACATGGAACGCAAAGTATGTGCGGCTTTCCAATGCCGTATCGGTCCGAACCGCGTGGGAGGTAAGGGCGGTCTGCTGCAAGTCCCTGCCGATGTGATCAAGATCCTGATCAAGGAAGTGTTCAAGCTGAAGAATGCCGACCAGCTCCTGTATGCGCTGGCACCTTACCTGGTCATCCTCGCCTCGATCATGACGTTCTCGTGCCTGCCTTGGCACAACGGCGCACAAATCCTGCACATGAACATCGGCATCCTCTTCATGCTGGCAGCCTCCTCGCTGGGCATCGTGGGTATCCTGATTGCCGGCTGGAGCAGTAACAGCAAGTACACCCTGATAGGTGCGGTACGTGCCGGGGCCATGCTGATCAGCTACGAGATTTCCATCGGCATCATCGTGGTAGCCATGGTGCTGCTGAGCGGGACGATGGACATCCACGGCATCGTGATGAGCCAGGCCAATGGCTGGAACCTCTTCAAGGGGCATATCATCGCCGTCGTGGCATTCATTGTCTACCTGATTGCCGGCAATGCCGAAGCCAACCGCGGTCCGTTCGACCTGGCGGAAGCCGAGCAGGAACTGACAGCCGGATACCATACCGAATATTCGGGTATGCACTTCGGCTTCTTCTACCTGGCGGAATACCTGAACCTGTTCATCACCGCCGGAATCGCCACCACCCTGTTCCTGGGAGGATGGATGCCGTTGCACATTTCAGGCCTCGACGGGTTCAACGCCGTGATGGATTACATTCCGGGTGCCGTATGGTTCTTCGGGAAGACTTTCTTCGTGGTGTTCCTGCTGATGTGGATCCGCTGGACGTATCCGCGCCTGCGTATCGACCAGGTACTGACCCTGGAATGGAAATACCTGATGCCGTTGTCATTGCTCGTGCTGATTGTAATGAGTGTGTGCAAAGTTTATGGATTAGTTTTTTAAAAGCGAATTAACATGGAAAGTTTCAGCGACTATATAAAAGGGTATGCCTCGGGCATAAAGAGCCTGCTTATCGGCCTGCGCACCTCGATGAAGGTGTTCCTGGAGCCGAAAGTCACCGAGCAGTATCCTGAAAACCGTCATACCACGCTACACATTCCCGAACGCCACCGTGCCAAGCTGACGATGGTCCACGATGAGGAGAACCACCACCACTGCATCGCGTGCGGGCTGTGCCAGATGAATTGCCCGAACGGCACAATCAAGCTCACGACAGTGATGCGCGAGGGTGAAGACGGGAAAAAGAAAAAAGTATTGGTGAAATATGAGTATAACCTGGGGTCGTGCATGTTCTGCCAGTTGTGCGTGAACGTATGCCCGCACAACGCGATCGAATTTACGAACGATTTCGAGAATGCCGTGTTCGAGAAGGACAAACTCATATTAACCCTTAACCACGAAGGTTCAACCCTTGCCAAATAAAAAAGAAAGAACATGGAAATAACACTTCAAGAAATCGTATTCTACGTAGTGGCAGCCGTCATGGCGGTATGCTCGGTACTTGCCGTCACCACAGGCAAGATTCTGCGGGCTGCCACCTACCTGCTGTTCGTCCTCTTCGGGACGGCGGCGGTATATTTCATTCTCGGATATACCTTCTTGGGCGCAGTCCAGCTGATGGTATATGCCGGAGGTATCGTTGTATTATATGTGTTCTCCATCCTGCTGACCCGGTCGGACAAAGACATGAGATACAAAATCAGTAAAGCCAAGCTGGCCGCCGCAATAGCCACAACGGCAGTGGGCGCAGTGCTGGTGCTGCTGCTGGTATTCACCAACGGCTTTGCCCTCAATGCCATCCCGCAAGGGGATGAACTTCCGGCACACGACGTGGGAATGGCACTGATCGGGATGGACAAATACCAATTCTTATTGCCTTTCGAGGTGGTCAGCATACTGCTGCTGGCGTGCATGATCGGAGGTATCCTGATAGCAAGGAAGGAAAAATAACAGGAGGGACAATTTATGGAAATACACGTAATACATTACCTGGTCATCAGCACCATCATGATGTTTTGTGGCATCTACGGGTTCTTCACCCGCAAGAACCTGCTGGCACTGCTCATTTCGGTCGAGCTGATGCTGAATGCAACGAACATTAACTTTGCCGTATTCAACCGTTATCTTTTCCCGGAACAATTGGAAGGACACTTCTTCACGTTGTTCGGCATCGCCATCGCCGCAGCCGAAACAGCCGTGGCAATCGCCATCATCATCAACGTGTACCGCAATGTGAAACAAGTCCTGACCGACGACATCAGCGACCTGAAAGGATAACTAAAACAATTTTCGATTATGGAATATACAATTCTGATACTCGCACTGCCCGTCCTGAGCTTTCTGATATTAGGAATGGCGGGCATGTACATGAAACATCGCGTGGCGGGGCTTATCGGCACGCTCTCGCTGGCGGGAGTCACCGCTGTGAGCTACCTCACCGCTTTCGAGTATTTCACGGCCCCGCGCACTGCCGAAGGAGTCTTCGGGACACTGACGCCGTGGAACTTCCAATGGCTGCCCTTCAACAGCCAGTTGCACATCGACATGGGCATCCTGCTCGACCCCATCTCGGTGATGATGCTGGTGGTCATCTCCACCGTCAGCCTGATGGTGCACATCTATTCATTCGGCTACATGAAAGGCGAAAAAGGTTTCCAGCGCTACTATGCGTTCCTGTCGCTCTTCACGTTCTCCATGTTAGGGCTGGTGCTCGCCACCAACATATTCCAGATGTATGTGTTCTGGGAACTGGTGGGCGTGTCGTCGTACCTGCTGATCGGATTCTATTACACGAAGCCCGAAGCCATTGCGGCCAGCAAGAAGGCATTCATCGTGACCCGCTTTGCCGACCTGGGCTTCCTGATCGGTATCCTGATTTACGGATTCTACATGAATACCTTCACCTTCACCCCCGAACAGGAGCAACTGATGAAGTGTGGCATGCTCCTGCCGCTGGCGCTGGGGCTTATGTTCATCGGTGGTGCGGGCAAGAGTGCGATGTTCCCGCTGCACATCTGGCTGCCTGACGCCATGGAAGGCCCGACCCCGGTCAGCGCCCTCATCCACGCCGCTACCATGGTCGTGGCGGGTGTCTACCTGGTGGCACGCATGTTCCCCCTGTTTATCGGCTTTGCTCCCCACACGCTGCATATCGTGGCCTACGTGGGCGCCTTCACCGCATTCTATGCCGCTTCCGTGGCATGTGTCCAGACCGACATCAAGCGCGTGCTGGCCTTCTCCACCATCTCGCAAATCGGCTTCATGATGGTGGCACTGGGCGTCTGCACATCTGCCGACCCGCACGAAGGCGGACTGGGATACATGGCGGGCATGTTCCACTTGTTCACCCACGCCATGTTCAAGGCTTTGCTTTTCCTCGGTGCGGGATGCATCATCCATGCCGTCCACAGCAACGAGATGTCCACGATGGGAGGACTGCGCAAGTACATGCCCATCACGCACATCACGTTCCTCATCGCCTGCCTGGCCATCGCAGGTATCCCCCCGTTCTCGGGCTTCTTCTCGAAAGACGAAATCCTGACCGCCTGCTTCCAGTTCAGCCCAGTGATGGGATGGATCATGACAATTATCGCGGGCATGACCGCCTTCTATATGTTCCGCCTGTACTACGGCATCTTCTGGGGTACAGAGAACAAGGAGCTGCATGCACACCACACGCCGCATGAAAGCCCGCTGTCGATGACCTTCCCGCTGATGTTCCTGGCACTGGTGACCATCGTATGCGGCTGGGCCTTCCCATTCGGGCACTACATATCCGCCAACGGACATGCTTACGACATCCACCTGGATGCGCGTGTGGCCGCTACCAGCATCGTGGTGGCCTTGATTGCCATTGCGCTTGCCACGTGGATTTACGCACGCGACAGACAGCCCGCGGCCGAGATGCTGGCAAAACGTTTCGCTACACTGCACCGCGCCGCCTACAAGCGTTTCTACATGGACGAAATCTGGCTGTTCGTCACGCATAAGATTATTTTCCGTTGCATTTCCACCCCGCTTGCCTGGTTCGACCGCCATGTCATCGACCAGTTCATGAACTTCATGGCATGGAGCACCAATGCCGCCGGCGAGGCTGCACAGCCGATACAGAACGGCAAGATCCAAAGTTACACCATGTGGTTCCTGGGTGGAGTTATAGTATTAACCGTCATGATATTAGCATTATGAATATATTAAGTCTTTTCGTATTAGTTCCCCTGCTGATGCTGCTGGGCCTGTGGATAGCCCGCAACCTGAACCAAGTGAGGGGGGTGATGGTGGCCGGTTCCAGTGTCCTGCTGGTTCTTTCCGTCTACCTGACTGTTACTTACATTGGCCTGAGAAACGGAGGCGCAACCGAAGAAATGCTCTTTACCGACAGCATCACCTGGTATGCCCCCTTACACATCGCCTACGCGGTAGGAGTGGACGGAATCTCGGTGGTGATGCTGCTGCTGAGCGCCATCATCGTCTTTACCGGTACCTTTGCCTCGTGGCAGCTGAAACCGCTCACGAAAGAATTCTTCATGTGGTTTACCCTGCTGAGCACCGGGGTGTTCGGGTTCTTCATCTCCACCGACCTGTTCACCATGTTCATGTTCTACGAAGTGGCACTGATCCCGATGTATCTGCTGATCGGCGTATGGGGCAGCGGGCGGAAAGAATATTCAGCCATGAAGCTGACCCTGATGCTGATGGGCGGTTCGGCATTCCTGCTGATTGGTATCCTGGGCATCTACTACGGGGCAGGAGCCGAAACGATGAACGTGCTTGAAATCGCGGGGATGAAAATCCCGACCGAATTCCAGAAGGTATTTTTCCCGATGGTTTTCCTGGGCTTCGGCGTGCTGGGTGCACTGTTCCCGTTCCATACATGGAGCCCCGACGGCCACGCATCGGCACCTACCGCCGTATCCATGCTGCACGCCGGCGTATTGATGAAGTTAGGAGGATACGGATGTTTTCGCGTAGCTATCTACCTGATGCCTACCGGAGCTGCTATCTGGGGTGACCTGTTCCTGATACTGACCACCATTTCGGTGGTGTACGGAGCCTTCAGCGCCGTGGTACAGACCGACCTGAAGTACATCAATGCCTACTCTTCCGTAAGCCACTGCGGCCTGGTGCTTTTCGCCCTACTGATGATGACCCGCGTCAGCGCGACCGGCGCCATCCTGCAAATGTTGAGCCACGGACTGATGACAGCCCTGTTCTTCGCCCTGATCGGCATGATTTACGGACGTACGCACACACGTGACATCCGCCAGCTGAGCGGCCTGATGAAAATCATGCCCTTCCTCGCCGTAGGCTATGTGATAGCCGGTCTCGCCAACCTCGGACTGCCGGGCCTGAGCGGGTTCATCGCCGAAATGACCGTCTTCGTAGGTTCGTTCCAGCACACCGACCTGTTCCACCGCACCTGCACCATCGTTGCTACCATGAGCATCGTGATCACGGCAGTGTACATCCTGCGCGTAGTGGGGAAAATCCTGTATGGCACCTGCGAGAATCCCGAGCACCTGAAACTGACCGATGCCACGTGGGATGAGCGCCTGTCCGTCATCTGCCTGATCGCAGCGGTTGCCGGTCTGGGACTTGCACCGTATTGGGCAAGCGATGCCATCAGTGCCAGTGTCGAGCCAATCATTTCACAATTAATACATTAATCAGAAATTATGGATATAAGTACAATATTCTCCGCCATGCAGGCAGAAATCAGCCTGGCTGTCATATTGGTTGTCATGCTGCTTGCCGACCTGATACTGAAACAGCCCAACCACAAGGCGTTGCAGGGCCTGGCATGCGTGCTGTTAGTGGTGCAAATCGTTTTGAACATCGTCCCGACAACGGGTGAAGCCTTCGGCGGGATGTATCAGAACACCCTCATGTCCTCCATCGTGAAAACCGTTCTCACGGCAGGGACACTCCTGGTATTCATGCAGGCCGATTCATGGCTCGCCCGTGAAGACACCCGCCATAAAGCAGGGGATTTTTACACACTTACCCTCTCCACGCTGCTGGGTATGTACTACATGGTGAGCGCAGGCAGTTTCCTGCTCTTCTACGTGGGCCTCGAACTTGCCAGCATTCCCATCGCCTGCCTGGTGGCTTTCGACAAATACCGCCACCACAGCACCGAAGCCGGGACCAAGTTCATCCTGAACGCCATGTTCTCCACGGGCGTCATGTTGTTCGGCTTGTCAATGATTTACGGCACCTGCGGAACCATGTATTTCGACGACCTGCCCGCCCTGATGTCGGGTACCCCGTTGCAGGTCCTCGCCATGGTATTCTTCTTTGCCGGACTGGGATTCAAGCTGAGCCTCGTGCCGTTCCACATGTGGACCCCCGATACCTATCAGGGAGCCCCCACCAGCATCACCGCCTACCTGTCGGTCATCTCAAAAGGTGCTGCCGCGTTTACGCTGATGAGCATCCTGGTGAAAGTATTCGGTCCGATGGCCGGCGAATGGAGCCTGATGCTGTCTGTGGTCATCGTGGTGAACATCACCATCGCCAACATCTTCGCCATCCTGCAACACGACTTGAAGCGATTCATGGCATACAGCAGTATCTCGCAGGCGGGATACATCATGCTTGCCGTATTGGGAGCCAATGCACAGGGCATGGCTTCGCTGGTGTACTACGTGATTGTCTACATCGTAGCCAACCTGGCTGTATTCGGCGTAATCACCGCCGTAGAGCAGCACAATGACGGGCGCGTGGACCGTGAGGCTTACAACGGCCTTTACAAGACCAACCCGCACCTGAGCGTCGTCATGACGCTGGCACTCTTCTCGCTGGGAGGTATCCCGCCGTTTGCCGGCTTCTTCTCGAAGTTCTTCGTGTTTGCCGCAGCATTCCATGCGGGCCACTGGCTGGTAGTGTTCCTGGCATTGGTGAACACCATTATCTCGCTGTATTACTACCTGCTCATCGTCAAGGCGATGTTCATCACGCCGAACGACAACCCGCTGCCTACGTTCCGGAGCAGCGGCATGACACGTGCCAGCCTCCTTATCTGCCTGGCGGGCATCATCCTGCTGGGAGTCTACAGCACGGTTTACAATGTATTGAACGAAGTGGCGATGCTCTGACGCAAGCTTCTTCGCCTGCATGAAAAACCGGTTTCCCCTTGCGGGGAGTCCGGTTTTTTTCATGCTTAAACCAAGCCAGAGTGCCGAAAGTTTTTACACAAAAAAGCACGAATTATTTTGTACGTATCGAAAAAAGCCCTACCTTTGCAACCGATATAGAAATTCGATCGGAATGTAGCGCAGTTGGTAGCGCACTACGTTCGGGACGTAGGGGTCGGGCGTTCGAGTCGCCTCATTCCGACACAAGGCGAAGAGTGGGTCAATCCGGTCTTCGCTTTTGTTTTGCCTTTTTCTGGTGCTTGCCCTGCGCACATCCCGGAATGAAACTTTCTTTTTGCAAGATATCGCACGCCTGTTTATGCAATAATTCCGAACATACAGGGTCCGTCAATCTTACTTGGGTTTTAAATTGTTTTCATCTCTTTTCGCATATCTTAATGTATATAATATGCAAAAGATTGTTTATTTTGTAAAAAAATAAATGTCGCCCCTGTAAAGTGGTTTATACCCCCCTTGGCAGAATTTACGAAGGGCTCCAAGACAGGACACATTTTTTCAGCGTTAAACTTTAAATTTTACAACATGAAAAACAGAGACAAAATCTTATTTGTGGCGACAGGTATGCTCTTATGCCTCGACACAAATGCATTTGCGACAGACTCCCTTCCGCCGGTGAACAATCAGATCAATTACGAGGCGCAGCAGGACAAACGGCAAGTTACGGGAATCGTGAAAGACTCCAACGGTGATCCTATCATCGGGGCGAATGTAGTGGAGAAAAACGCATCGGGTACCAATGGCACCATCACCGACATGGAAGGACGTTTCTCACTGAATGTTTCCGATGATGCCGTACTGACCATTTCGTACATCGGCTTCCAATCGCAGAATGTTTCCGTAAAAGGACAATCGTCACTGAACATCCTGCTGAAAGAAGATTCGGAAATAATTGACGACGTAGTGATAATCGGTTATGGGAGCGTGAAGAAATCCAACCTGACCACATCTGTTTCCAAAATCACAAATGAAGCACTTGAAAACCGCCCGTTGACGACAATCAGCGAGGCATTCCAAGGACAGCTTGCCGGCGTACAGGCACAAGCCACCAACGGCGGTATCCCGGGCGAAGAGATGACAATCCGCATCCGCGGTGTCAACACGGTGAACGGCGACAGCACCCCGCTCTACGTCATTGACGGTGTGCCACGCGACAACATGTCGGGCATCAACCCGAACGACATCGCAACCATACAGATCTTGAAAGACGCCTCGGCAACCTCCATCTATGGATCGCGTGGAGCCAACGGCGTTGTGCTGATAGAGACCAAGCAAGGCGGGGGCAAACCTACCGTCACGTTCGATGCCTATTACGGACTGCAGACAGCAGAAAAGACCCTCGACCTTATGAGCGGACCGGAATGGGTAGCCTATAACTCGTATTATAGGACTACCAACTATATGATGTACGGAGGCGGCTCGCTTTCTACCCCCATGGCCGATCGTCCGCAGGATTACCGTATCCCGGACTGGTGGTACACGACGACCGATTTCACAAACTGGCAGGACCTGGTATTGCGTACGGCGCCCATACAAAGCTACAATGCATCGGCCTCCGGCCAAGGGGAGCTGGGAAGCATTTATTTCTCCGTCGGCTATCAGAACCAGAAAGGTATCGTGGAATATACCGACTACAACCGTTATAATGTCCGCCTCAACACGACACTGAACCTGATGAAAAACGTGAAGGTGGGGGCAAACTTCTCACTGTCCGCCTCCGAGCAAGAAGGCGCCGGGGTGAACCTGGGCGACAGGCAGGGGAAAGACTCCTCCTTCCACCATGCGCTGATGATGTCGCCACTGGTTCCTGTCGGCTCTTGTACATGGGAAAACGGCGGCCTCCTGTCGTCGTACGACTACGGTGCAGTCTGGATCGACCCCATAACAGAGCTTGCCAGCACTGTCGACGACACGAACACGACCCGCATACAGACCTCGCTGTGGGGAGAGTGGAGCATCCTTCCGGGGCTGACCTACAAAGTACAGTTCAGTTACAACTACGAAGGAGAGCAGTACGAATATTACCAGCCTGCCAATGTGACCGACGGCAATATCACCGAAGGGAACAGCTATTCCAGCCATACGACAGACTGGGTGATACAAAACACACTGACGTATGACAAGACTTTCAACGACGTGCACCACCTGAACATCCTGCTGGGACAGAGTGCGGAAAAGCAGAAATACTATTACGGATACATGAAGGCGACCGGATGGCCGTTCGAAAACATTCCCACCCTGAATGTAGCCACTACCGCACAGTCCGCCACAACCGAGCACACGAACTATACGAACGCTTCGTTCTTCGGGCGTATCAATTATGACTACAAGGAAAAGTACCTCTTATCGGTCAGCGTGCGGCGCGACGGTTCGTCCCGTTTCGGCGTGAACAGCAAATGGGGTACGTTCCCCTCGGCCTCCATCGGCTGGAAAATCAACGAGGAAAACTTCCTGAAGGATGTCGACTGGATTACCTTGCTGAAATTCCGTGTCTCGTTCGGTACTTCCGGCAACGACCGCATCGGTGACTACCAGTACCTGACCCTCCTTGCAAACTACAATGCAGCCTATGGAGGCTCTTTGCAAACCGGTGTGGCGGCAAGCAACATAGCGAATTCCGACCTCCAGTGGGAAGAGACAAAGACATACAACTTCGGTATCGATTTCTCCGCTTTCAGAAACCGCCTGCAAGTGAACCTCGACTACTATATCAACCGGACAAGCAACCTGCTGTTTGACGTGCCCATCCCTTACACCACGGGATTCTCTTCCATCCTCACCAACATAGGCGAAATCGAGAACAAGGGCTGGGAAATCGACCTCACGTCGCACAACATCCAAGGCAGAAACTTCCAGTGGACAAGCAACCTGAATCTTTCACGTAATCGCAACAAGGTACTCGATATGGGGGAGATCACTTCGCTGACATCCACGCAAAACGATGCAATGTTCATAACCCAGGTGGGAGGGCCCGTATCCCAGTTCTACTGCCTGCGTACGGACGGCTTCCTGACCGCTGATGATTTTGACGAGGATGGCAATGCGCTGGTACCTATCGCCGACGGCCAGGTGGAAGGAAACTACAAGTTTGTGGACCAGAACGGTGACGGCGTAATCGATGATGGCGACTACGTGGCATACGGCAACAACCTGCCCGACCTGACATGGGGTTTCACCAACCGCTTTTCGTACAAGAACTTTGAACTGAGCATCCTGCTCCAGGGACAGTTTGGGGGAGACGTCCTCTACTTGGGACAACGCCACAACGACTCGGGAATGGCAGACCGCACACTGTTCAGTCGCTGGATCAACTGCTACAAACCGGAGAGCACGCTGGACTACCTTCCTACGGACTACATAGAAAAATACGGCATTGACACTTCATGGGACGGGAAGACACCGTTCCCGTTCGGAAACAACCTGAACAATGCCGACCACCGCATCTACGATGCCACGTACGTCAGGATCAAGAACATCACACTGAGTTACAACTTCCCCACATCCCTGCTGTCCAAGATGCGCATCTCCGCATTGAAGATCTACGCATCAATAGACAATGTCTATACATTCACCGACTATCCGGGCTATACCCCTGAGACAAGCAGCTACGGTAACGGGACGACCCAACTGGGTGTGGACTACAGCACCTATCCCCTGAGCAGGAGATATACACTGGGCCTAAATTTAACATTCTAAATCATAAAATCCATGAAAACATCTTACAAATACCTCATATGGCCATCATGCCTGATGGCGCTGTTGTTTTGCAGTTGTGAAGACTTCTTGAACGAGAACCCGGAATCGGCCTATACGGCGGAAAGTTTCTATACCACGCAAGAAGAGTTTGTCTATGCCATCAATGCCGTCTACGATGCACAGCAGGAAGTGTACGATGGGCAATACGGGCTTTTCCGCTTCCTGAGCGGGAGAAGCGACGACACAAGTGTAATGGGAACCAACACCTACATGGACGGTGCCGACACGTTTACGGACAATGCCTCGGTACAGGCCACGGAAAACATCTGGCAATACATGTACATCATCATCACCCGTGCCAATTCGATTATCATCCGGATTGACGACGTGGAGTTTCAGGACGAAGAACTGAAAAGCTACATCAAAGGCGAAGCATACGCACTTCGAGGATGGGCCTACCACGTGCTGGGCATGATGTTCGGCGGCGTACCCCTCATCGTGGATGCGGAATACACGGTAAGCGAGACCCTCCAAATAGCCCGGTCCACGCAAGACGAGACATTCGACCAGGCGGAAAGCGACTACACGACTGCTGTTGGCCTCCTGCCCGACGACTGGGAATCGAGTGATGATGCAGGACGCATCACCAAGTATGCGGCAAAAGCATGCCTGGCACGCCTTTACATGTTCAGGGGAGACTACAGCGCGGCCCTGACCGCCCTGACCGA
>CAZAUU010000019.1:0-38523 GCA_964488405.1 uncultured Phocaeicola sp. | reverse complement strand
CCGTCTATCTGGAAACTGTTGTAACGGTTGTTCGAGCCGGCAAACGTGATTCCACCGTTTTTCGAAGTCATTGCCATCGGCATGTTTTTCACGATATCGTAAATGTTGCGATCGACAGTCGGCGTGTTCTCAATACGTTGAGAAGAGAAGTTCTGCGAGGCACCCGCATTTTTCTTCGCATCGGCCACCACCACTACCTCATCCAGCAGTTCATTGCTTGGTTCCATGTCGACATTCAAGGCCAGCGTATTTCCCAACTCAAGATACAATTCCGTGTAAGCGGATTTCTTGTAGCCGATATAAGAAATTTCTATCCTATACGGTCCTCCCGTACGCATACCCTGGATGGTATATCGTCCGTCTACATTCGTCACGCTTCCATACGTTGTCCCCGAAGGCTCGTGTACTGCCATAACCGATGCACCGATGACAGGCTGTCCGGTTTCGTCAATGACCAAACCGCTTACAGCAGAAGTCGTTACCTGGGCACTGGCACATACGGTCATGACCGATGCCATCGCCGCCACTAAAAACTTAGATTGATTTAACATAAACACTTAGTTTTGAATTTGTATATAGCATTCGTTCGTCTGTTTGTTTTCTTTTACAAAAATAAGCATTCCATTTATTTCTTTCTGCATTCTTCCATGTTTTTAACTGCTTATGGAAATAAATGTCACAGGTTTGCAACATAGCTGAAACGATTAGGAAAATACTTCGGAGAGAAACAGCGGCCATGTCAGAAATAAACCGTACTTTTGCATCGGTAAAAGTCAAATAAATAGAATAAATATGGGAACAAAAGAAATTCCTGTGTTGCTCCTGACCGGCTATCTGGGCAGCGGGAAGACAACATTGGTCAACCGCATACTTTCCAACAGGCAAGGCATCAGGTTCGCCGTCATCGTCAACGACTTGGGCGAAGTGAACATTGATGCCGACTTGATTCAGAAAGGCGGCATAGTGAACCAGAAAGACGACAGCCTCGTGTCGTTGCAGAACGGATGTATCTGCTGCACCCTGAAGGCCGATTTGATAGAACAGTTGTACGGACTGATGAAAACCGGGCAGTTCGACTACATTGTCATTGAAGCCAGTGGAATCTGCGAGCCTGAGCCCATCGCGCAGACCGTTTGCTCCATCCCCTCATTGGGAGGAGCCTATACTAAATACGGTATCTGCCGGTTGGACTGCATCGTGACGGTGGTGGATGCCCTGCGCATGCTGGACGAGTTTGCCTGCGGGGACAGCCTGACCCGCAGGGACATCGGCGAAGAAGACATAGAGAACCTGATTATCCAGCAAATTGAGTTCTGCAACATCATCCTGCTGAACAAGGCATCCGAAGTAAAGCCCGATGAACTGGCCCGTATCAAGCAGATTATCCGTACCATCCAGCCGGCAGCGGAAATCATCGAATGCGACTACGCCGATACAGACTTGGACAGACTATTAAACACCCGCATGTTCGACTTTGAACAGGTGGCGACATCGGCAGGATGGATCCGAGGCATCGAACGTGCCATGACCGAAGAGGAGGAACACGAAGCCCACATGCACCATCACGAAGAGCATCACCACGAAGAGGGCGAAGCGGAAGAATACGGCATCGGCACTTTCGTGTACTACCGCCGTCCGGCGTTCGACATCCACAAATTAGACCATTACATCGCTACCCGATGGCCCAAGGACATCATCCGTGCCAAAGGTATATGTTACTTCAGCCACAACCGTGACATGTCTTACCTCTTCGAACAGGCAGGACGGCAAAAACAACTGCGCGAAGCCGGACTATGGTATGCCACCACGCCCAAGGAAGACCTTGCCAAGCTGATGATGCAGGAACCGGGACTGATGCGCGACTGGGACGAGAAATACGGCGACCGCATGATCAAAATCGTCTTTATCGGCCAACATCTCGACAAGAAACAGATTACCGGCGACCTGGACGAATGCCTGGAATAAGAACTACTTTTCCCAAAAAAACGACAGAAACATGGAAATAACAAGTGCCAAATTCGTGATGAGTAACACACGTGTAGACCTCTGCCCGCAAAACAACCTTCCCGAATATGCCTTCGTAGGCCGTTCGAATGTGGGAAAATCCAGTCTCATCAACCGACTGACAAACCATTCCAAACTGGCATTGACATCCTCTACCCCTGGGAAAACCCTGTTGATTAACCACTTCCTTATCAACAATGCATGGTACCTGGTCGACCTTCCGGGGTACGGCTACGCACAGCGCGGAAAGAAAGTGATGGAACAAATCAAGCACATCATCAGGCACTACATACTGGAGCGCACACAGATGACCTGCCTGTTTGTCCTTATCGACAGCCGGTTGGAGCCACAGAAGATAGATTTGGAATTCATCGAATGGTTAGGTAAGAACGGGATTCCATTCGCCCTCGTTTTCACAAAAGCCGACAAGCAGAATTTGTCGAAAACTCGCCTGTGCGTGGACCGTTTTCTCAAACGGATGGAAGAGCAATGGGAAGAACTTCCTCCGCACTTCATCACATCGGCGGAAAAAGGAACGGGAAGAAAAGAACTGCTCGACTACATCGAAAGCGTGAATCGCTCATTGGAATAAAACACGGGGTTATTAAAAACAGAGGCGCCCCCAACCTATACGGATTGCTGCCAACCGGCATTTCTGATTTTCAATTCCGCACGGATTGGGGTGCCCCTTTCTCGGGTGTCGACCTATTGCGGGATGCCTTCTACCAGAATATCATTTTCCGTCACCTCTCCTTCTATCCACGAAGTGACCTCATGACCGTCAATGACCAACTTGTCTTCCTGGTCGATGCGAATTTGGTATTTGTAGCAAAAGCCTCCCTCGAATGCATGACTGATTGCATCCGTGGATGCCATGAAAGCCACCGTCTGCCGTGTATAATTTACCGTGAGTGTCAGTTGTACTTCCGATGACGACGGGTTCAGCAAGACGGCAACCTGCCTTGATGCATCCGATGCCTCCTCGCCTTCTGCCACAGCCAGCGTCCATCGGTCGGCCTCCTCGGTACCCAATGGCTTGAACATCCCGCCGACGCCATCAGTAAAACGATAGGCATGTGCTGTAAAACACCCTGCCCCTTCCACACTGACCGAAGTCAGGCGGTTTCCGTCACCTTCGTCTTTTAACGTCACCAACAGCAGGGCATAGACATGCGTAAACGCATCATCATTGACAAACTCCACTACGCCATGGGCATCTGTATATCCGCATGTTTTCGTGGCAGACAAGAAATCGTAATCCCCGATATCCGCCAACGTGCCGGTCTGTACCGTCAGGTCGGGCATCGGGATTTCGGTGATATCGGCTCCTTCTTCATAAGGATAAAAAGCATGGAAAGTGTAGTCGTCCGACAAAGTAGGCCATACCGTCTCCTCCTCCGTCACCCATTCCCCTCCCGTATAAACAAACAGGCGGGCACCATCGTCCTCCGGCATGAAGAAACCTATCCGGTCACCCTCAGAGAAAGAAACGCTACCGTCTTCCTGCGTTACCGTACGACCCATGTTATTACCCCATACGGAGGCTTTTACCTGCACTGCCGCATCCGCTTCGTTTACTTGGGCAGGAACACCCTCTTGCCGACAGGATGCCATCCCGGTTGCCAGGAGCACACCCCATACAAAATACGTTTTCGTCATAATAAATGAATTTAAATAAAACACCTATTATAACGCAACCTTGCCTGCCGTGTATAAGGGGAAAAGAAGAAAAAACAACACACCCATCCGAACCTATCCCTCTATTTCGCTTAACTCCAACCAGCGCATTGATTTCCGGTCGAGTTCTTCATTCAGTCCGGGGAGACGTTTCGAATACCCGGTGAGCTGGTCTACCGTCAGCGTACCGCTACACAGTTCTGTCTCGATGCGCTTCTTTTCTTCTTCCAATGCTGCTATTTCTTGCTCCAGCTGCTCCATTTCCTTCCGTTCCTTGAATGTCAGGCGGCGTTTGTCGTTCGGACGTATGCGCGGGGCGGGTTTCCCTTTTACAGGCTTTGCACCTGACTTGTCATGCTCGGCCTTTGCCACCTTCCACTCCCGGTAGTCCGAATAATTGCCGGGAAAATCGCGGATATCCCCTTGCCCGTTGAACACCAGCAGATGGTCGACCACCTTATCCATGAAATAGCGGTCGTGGCTCACCACGATAACACAGCCCTTGAAATCCCGCAAATATTCTTCCAGTACCTGCAATGTCACGATGTCCAAATCATTGGTCGGCTCGTCCAACACCAAGAAGTTCGGGTTCTTCATCAGTACCCGGCACAAATAGAGACGCCTGCGCTCTCCCCCGCTCAATTTGTATACATAATTATATTGTGTTTCGGGCGTGAACAGGAAATATTGCAGGAATTGTGAGGCTGTCAGCTGTTTCCCGTTTCCCAACCCGATAACCTCCGCCACCTCCGTAATGGCATCTATCACCTTCATCCGGTTGTCAAACTCCATCCCCTCCTGCGAATAATATCCGAAACGCACAGTTTCGCCCACGTCTATCGTGCCGCTGTCCGGTTTCTCCAGTCCCATCAGGAGTTTGATGAAAGTAGACTTGCCCGTACCGTTGTCGCCGATAATTCCCATCTTTTCGTAACGGGTAAAGACGTACGAGAAATCATCCAATATCCGGATGTCGCCGAAACGTTTGCACAAATGATCCACCTCGAAAATTTTCGAACCGATGTATGACGCTTTCACGTCCAACCTTACATTCTCATCGTGGCTGCGCCGCTTCACCACCTTCTCCAATTCGTAGAAAGCTTCTTCGCGATAGCGTGCCTTGTGTCCACGCGCCTGCGGCATCCGCCTCATCCACTCCAACTCTGTGCGATACAGGTTGTTGGCACGGGCTGTTTCCGCATTCTCCGCATCAATGCGCTGTTGCCGTTTCTCCAAATAATAACTGTAATTCCCCTTGTAGGCATACAGTTGCCTGTTGTCTATCTCCATGATTTCCGTGCAGACACGGTCCAGGAAATAACGGTCATGTGTCACCATCAGCAAGCTGAGTTTCGAGCGGCCCAAATAACTCTCCAGCCATTCGGTCATCTCCAGGTCTAAGTGGTTTGTCGGCTCGTCCAACATCAACAGGTCAGGTTCTGTAATCAGTACATTGGCAAGTGCCACACGTTTCAGCTGTCCTCCCGACAAGGTCCCGACAGGCTGGTCGAAGTTGCGGATTTTCAGTTGCGACAGGATTTGCTTCACCTGCCGTTCATAATCCCATGCCTTCATCTGGTCCATACGTGCCAGCAATTCTTCCATCCCGGGATTGCCGGGCGTTTCAATGCATTTCTCATACTCCCTGACCAATCCTGCCGTGGCATTGCCGTGATGGAAACAAGCTTCCAACACGGTCAGTCCTTCAGGATAGGAAGGACTCTGCTCCAAATAACCCACACGCAAGTCGCGCCGGAACGTAATCTGCCCTTCATCGTACCCCTCCTTTCCCGAAAGGATGTCCAGCAAGGTTGTCTTTCCACTCCCGTTCTTGGCTATCAACCCGATACGCTGGCCTTGCGCAATGCCGAACGAGATTCCCCGGAACAACACCCGGTCGCCGAACGACTTCGTCAAATTTTCCACTTGCAGATAAGGAACCATAACACTTGTCTTTTCCAGAGCCACAATCCGGGTGAAACACGACCCCTTACCGGGCAGCGATGCACTCTATTTCCACCAAAGCATCTTTGGGCAAAGCTTTTACCGCCACCGCCGAACGAGCAGGGAAACTGCCATCAAAATAACGGGCATATACGTTATTCATGTCGGCAAACAGCGACATGTCTGCCAGAAAAACCGTTGTCTTCACAATATCCGCCATTACCAAACCTGCTTCCGCCAGAATCTGTCTGATATTTTCGAGCGACTGTGCCGTCTGTTCCGCTACCCCACCCGATACCAATCCACCGGTAACCGGGTCTACCGGCAACTGTCCGGATACAAAAATCATTCCGCCTGCCTCAACAGCCTGACTGTAAGGGCCGATGGCCGCAGGTGCCTTCTCTGTAAAAATCACCTTTTTCATAATGTCAACTTAATTTATCAAATTTAAAAAATCCAGCACGAAAATAACGCTTTTCCGGCAAATCCCCTGCGGGAATCTGAAAAAAATAAGGGAATCTTGTAGCACATTAAGAAAAAATACTTACTTTTGTCACATCAAAGTGTGAGAATACAAAAGAAGTTTGTAGATTTCACTTCTATTTTACCAAAACAATAATCATTAAATCCGTAATTATTGGGAGGCGTAACGCATATCGGCGCATACTGGACTGTCTGTAGCATAGATGTTCACGCCTGCAAGCATTACACAATCATTACAATCTATACGTATGTATAACATTATTCAATTAAATGACAAGGATTTATCCGAATTGCAAGAAATTGCCAAAGAGTTGGGAGTAACAAAAACCGGTGACTTACGAAAAGAAGAACTGGTATACCGCATTTTGGATGAACAAGCCATTGCAGGAGCAACGAAAAAGGTAGGGGCGGCAAAGACAAACGAAGAACGGAAAGAAGGGCAACCCCGTAAACGTTCGAGAATCAGCGTGAAAAAAGAAGGTGATAAAGTCTATACGGCTACCAAAGACAAAGCACAAAAATTAGAAGCCAACACACCTCCGCTGCCCTCACCCCTCTCCCTTTTCAAGACAGAACCGGAACACCCCGTAGAGAACACGGAGAAAACAGCCACTGCATCGGCACAGGAAACCGAAGAAAAGCCCAAGTCCAGACGAGGAAGGAAGCCAGGAAGCAAAAACAAGTCCACACTGGAAAAAGAAAGGCTGCAAGCACTGCGCGAAGTAACAGAAAACCAACCGGTTCCCGAAGGACAATCCGCCAATGACACAAACATTCCGCCACAAGAAACAACAGGAAACAACAACGATTTCATCGCCATCGAAGACCTTCCTTCCGAAAAGGCAGAACTGCCCACTGAACTGATCGGCAAGTTTGAAGCAACCAAAATGGAACAACCCGTGCTGCCGACAAAAGACAACAGGCCGATGAACAACCGCCCCCAACAGCGCCAGCAACGCCACAACAACAATAATAACAACAACCGTATAGCCAACGGACGCCAACAGGAAGCCGGCTTCAACCAGACACCGCAGGCAAACACAGAAAACCAGCCTGATACAACGGGCGCACCCGAAACAGCACCGGCAAAATCCACAGAAAAGCCTTACGAATTTGATGACATCTTGCAAGGGTCAGGTGTATTGGAAATCATGCCGGACGGCTATGGCTTCCTCCGGTCTTCCGACTATAATTACCTTTCTTCTCCCGATGACATTTACGTTTCGCAATCGCAAATCAAGCTGCTCGGGCTGAAAACAGGCGATGTGGTGGACGGGACAATCCGCCCGCCAAAAGAAGGGGAGAAATATTTCCCCTTGGTGAAAGTATCGAGAATCAACGGGCTTCTGCCCGAACTGGTGCGCGACCGCGTACCGTTCGACCACCTGACCCCGCTGTTCCCCGACCAGAAATTCCAACTCTGCAAAGGAGCAGGCGACAACCTGTCGGTACGTATCGTGGATCTTTTCGCCCCTATCGGGAAAGGACAGCGTGCACTAATCGTGGCACAGCCCAAGACGGGAAAAACCATCCTGATGAAAGACATAGCCAACGCCATTGCAGCCAACCATCCGGATGTTTACATGATTATGCTGCTTATTGACGAACGTCCGGAAGAAGTGACCGACATGGCACGCAGTGTCAATGCGGAAGTCATCGCCTCCACCTTCGACGAACCTGCCGAACGCCATGTGAAAATAGCCGGTATCGTATTGGAAAAGGCTAAACGTATGGTGGAATGCGGGCATGACGTAGTCATCTTCCTCGATTCCATCACCCGCCTGGCACGTGCTTACAACACCGTGTCGCCTGCATCGGGCAAGGTGCTGTCGGGAGGTGTGGATGCCAATGCCCTGCATAAACCGAAACGTTTCTTCGGTGCCGCACGCAACATCGAAGGAGGCGGGTCGCTGACCATCATCGCCACTGCACTGATTGATACCGGATCGAAAATGGACGAGGTTATTTTCGAAGAGTTCAAGGGAACAGGCAACATGGAACTCCAGCTCGACCGCAACCTGAGCAACAAGCGCATCTTCCCGGCAGTCAACCTGACGGCTTCCAGCACACGCCGCGATGACCTGCTGTTGGACAAACCTACATTGGACCGCATGTGGATCCTGCGCAAATTCCTATCAGACATGAATCCGATAGAAGCAATGGATTCGGTGAAACAACATCTGGAGAAAACAAAAGACAACGAAGAATTCCTAATGAGCATGAACTCATAAACACGAGCGCACGCGAGAGCTACCGCGACCGCCCCTGCAAACAAATACGACCGTCCGAGTTTTCCGCTGCGGACGGTCGTATTTGTTTATGCGGGAAGAAGTACCTCAGTCATCGATGTCAATCACTTGGAATCTCTGGTCGAATGTGATTTCCCAATGATTGGAAAGTTCCACTTCGTATTCTTTCCCATCCCGCTCGATCTGAAGGATTTTCGCACCTGGATAGTATTCCTCCACATACGCACGGATTTCGGCAGGCACAGCACCGGCAGGCACTTCCGACCTCTCGCACTGGATTTCCGTCCAATTGCCCGATCTGTCGAACTCAAGTTTATCGCCGTTCGTGAATATCACATTGTACGACTTGTAGAACAAGCCCGATTCCATCTTTGCCAAAGCCACCTTATGGTTTCTGAAATACTTCGTGATGAAAGCCTGCGCCTTCGTAGGCAGCTGTCCCACCTGGATCGGCCTGTCATTGTCTGCCTGCACCAGGACAGGGATACTCACCACACACAACCATAAAAAAATCCATTTCCGCACCATACCGTTTCATTTTTAAGGATTAATATTTTTGCCACCGGCACACTGTCACCGCCGTTACAAAGATGTGGTGTGATTCTGAAAAGATTTTGAAATCTTGAAGCAATGCAACCCATCCTCGTAAAAATAGCTGAGAAGCAGTCCGTTTACCTTGCATATCGTATCTGCCAATGCCAGTCCCAATCCGGTGGAGCTTTCTTTCTTCCGCCCCTGGTAAAAACGCTCGAAAATCCGGTTGCCGTCCAAAGGTGCACCACCAGTATTGCAAATCAGGAGCATGTCCTTGTCCGCATGTATCCGGATCAGCCCCTCCCCTACGTTGTGCACGAAGGCATTTTTCAGCAGGTTCGTGACCAGCACCGAAGCCAGCGACTCGTTCATCTCCACACAAAACGGCTCCTTCCACCCGGCTTCAACGCGGATGCTGAGATAGGCATACACTTCCCCGTAATCTTCCATGTAGTGTTTCAGTAGCCTGTCCAGGCAAACCGGATGCCGATCTTCCATATACTGCCCGTTCTCGATTTTACACAACAATAGCAGCGAACGGTTCATCCGTACCAAGTTTTCCAACGTGCGGTGTGTCTTCATTAGCTCGCCCAACTGCTTTTCGGACAAGGTCTCATCGTCCATCAGCATCTCAATCCGGTTGCAGCAGATGGCAAGGGGGGTCTGCATCTCATGCGAGGCATTCCCGATGAACTGCTTCTGCTGTTCGAAAAGCTGTTCGTTGCGCGAGGCAAAGCCTGCCACCGCCTCGTTCAGGTGATGAAACTCGGTAATGTTCGTCCGGTTGTCCAACGGCTCGTTCGGATGTCCCAAACGGTAACGCCCTATCCAGCCGAGCAAAACATATAGCGGCTTCATATTGCGCCGATAGCCCCATGCCGTAATCAGCAACACCACCAGCAACAGCAACATATACAGGAAAATAATCCAGCCCAATATTGCCCGCCGCAAGTCCATCTTCTCGATGGTAGGCGTGTAAACCACCAACTCCATATAGCGGTCGTCATCCGTACGGAATATCGTAATCAGCACCCGGGCAGGCTCTTCTTCCTTTTTTTCGGTGATATACACCATCTCATCACGATACGATATTTGCGGATACGACATAGCATATTCCTCACTCACCTCATAAAGGTAGTACTGGTTGTTCGACCCATTGCTTTCTGACGGCATTTCTTCCCCTTGCAGCGCACGCACAATGAGCCATTCGGAATAGTCTTCGAGCGAATCATCCACCTCATCGTTCACTTCCTCCATGACAGCCATGTAGAAGAAGCCCGCCCATACGGCAAACACCAGCACCAAGGCCAATGCGAACCGCCACAACACAAGATGGAACAGCTTCATCCTGACACAAATTTATATCCGAACCCGTACACGGACTTCAGTTCGGGCGTGGCGCCCGCGTCTTTCAACCGCTTCCGCAGGTTCTTGATTTGCGCATAGATGAAATCGAAATTGTCCACCTGGTCGATATGGTCTCCCCATACAGATTCGGCCAGGGTATACTTGTCTATCACCCTACCGGGACGCAACATGAAATAATACAGGATGTCGTATTCCTTCCGGTTCAGTTCCACCGGCCTGCCGTCCACCAATACCTGAAAATGGTCGGGGTAAACCTCGATATTGCCCACCTGCACATTCCGTCCGCCTTCGCGCAGGCTGCGGCGGAACAGGCTTTTCAGACGGGCATGCAGTTCCGCCAGGTGGAAAGGCTTTGGCAGGTAATCATCGGCGCCCAAATCCAGTCCCGCCACCTTGTCCTCTATCGAGTCTTTGGCGGAAAGGATAATGACATTGGTGCGTTTACCCAACGCCCGGAGTTCTTCCAGCAGATTCAGCCCATTGCCATCGGGCAACATGATATCGAGCAGTATGCAGTCGTAGTCATAGTCCTCTATCTTCTGCCACGCCGAGCGGTAATCGGATGCCTGCGACACCACATAGCGCTCCTTTTCCAATGACCGTACCGTTATCTCGCGCAGGTCCTTGTCGTCTTCCACCACCAATATTTTCATACGTCCCTCCTGTCTCATGTATTTTATCACTCCACAAAGATAAGCTTTTTTGCCATATCCCAAATTAAAAACCGGCACGCATCCCTGCGCACCGGTTTCCCAAAGATTATTACAAGTCAACTACTCGCTTTTTCATTCATTGTCTTCCAATAAAGCCGTCTGGCGGTGTTTCATCACTTCAGCATCGATGTAGAAGATAGTTTCTTCGGCAAGGTTATTGATATGGTCGCCAGCGCGTTCCAGCTTGCGGAATATCCCTGCTATCTCCAGGCAAAGCTTGATGGACTCCGGATGTTCGGCTGCATATACGGCCAATGTATCGATGGCATTCCTGTTCAGGATGTCCAGTGTTTCATCTTTGTCGAAAATGCTTTTTGCCAGCGTAATATCATGTTTTTGCAAGGCATCGTAGGTACCGCTTAACATGTGCAACACCGTGTCGACCATGTCCGGTAACTGAAGCTCTGCAAAAAGTACCTTGTCTTCGGGTTTGATTTCCGTGCGTATCACAAAGCGTGCGATGCTGTCGGCATAATCGCCGATACGTTCCAAGTTGGTATTGATTTTCAGCATGGCAAGTGCGAAACGAAGGTCTATTGCCACCGGGTTATAAAGGGCAATAAAATCTTCGATGTCACTGTCTATTTTCAGTTCAAAGGCATTGACACGCTTTTCCCGCGAAATCACTTTACCGGCAAGTTCCATGTCAACGTTCAAAACCGACTTATAGGCGTTGTCCAGTTGCTGGTACACCAGCATCCACATATCGTTTACTTCTGTTTTGATGTTGAGAAGTTCGTTTTCTACAAATTTTACCATAATTCCTTGAATATAATTATTAAATGAACAAATGATACAGGAAGTGTTATCCGAAACGGCCGGTGATGTAATTCTGCGTGGCTTCTTTGTCAGGGCTGGTGAAGATTTTTTTTGTTTCGCCGTATTCCACCATTTCTCCCATATAAAAGAAAGCGGTCTTGTTACTTACACGGGCAGCCTGCTGCATGCTATGGGTCACGATGACTACCGTCGTCTGCGAGCTCAGTTCACAAATCAGTTCTTCTATTTTTGAGGTGGAGATGGGGTCGAGTGCCGATGCAGGTTCGTCCATTAACAACACTGAAGGTTCCACTGCCATGGCACGTGCGATGCAGAGGCGTTGCTGCTGCCCGCCGGAAAGGTCGTATGCCGATGCCTTCAATTTGTCTTTCACTTCGTTCCACAGGGCCGCTCCCTTCAGAGTCGCTTCCACACGTTCGGAAATGAATGCTTTATCCTTGATGCCATTCACACGCAGGCCGTATGCCACATTCTCAAAGATACTTTTCGGGAACGGGTTCGGGCGCTGGAACACCATGCCCACATTTTTGCGCAGGATATCCACGTTGACCGACGGTTCGTAAATGTTTTTCCCGTCAATACGGATTTCACCCGTCAGGCGGGTGCCCGGAACCAAATCATTCATGCGGTTGAACAGGCGCAGGAAAGTTGATTTGCCACAACCGGAAGGACCGATGAAAGCTACGACCTCATTGCTGGGGATAGTGATATTGATGTTCTTCAGTGCATGGAAATCCCCGTAATAAAAATCTACATTCTTGGCTTCAATCTTATTCATACAATATTAGGATGAAAAGGGGGTTATTTGGATTTCAGTTTATTCTCGAAATATTTGCGTATGTTGTTTGCCAGCAGATTCATAGCCAATACAATGATGATAAGGACAAACGCCGTGCCGTAAGCTATGGGAGTCTGTGCCTCGATATCGGTCCCGCTGGTGGCGATGACATATAGGTGATAGGGAAGTGCCATACATTGATCGAATACACTGCCTGGCAGCTTCGGCAGGAAATAGGCGGCGCATGTGAAGAGAATCGGAGCCGTCTCTCCCGATACACGTCCCAACGAGAGAATAAGCCCTGTAATGATGCGTGGCATGGCCATGGGAAGCAGTATCTTCCATATCGTCTGTATCTTGGTGGCCCCCAATGCAAGACTTCCTTCGCGGTAACTGGTAGGAATATCCTTGAATGCCTCTTCGGTTGTACGGATGACAACCGGTAATGCCAGCAGGCCAAGTGTAAGCGATCCCGCCATGATGCTATCGCCGAAATCAAGGTAGTTGACAAAGAATGCCATGCCGAACAGGCCGAATACAATGGACGGAATACCGGCAAGGTTGTTGGTCATAGTACGGATAAAGTTCACCACCTTACCCTTGGGAGCATATTCGTTCATATAAATACCACTCATCACGCCCACGGGGAATGAGAATACTGCACTGCCCAGCATCAGGCAGAACGTACCCACAATGGCGGGCAAGATGCCTCCTTTGGTCATGCCATCGGAAGGTGGTTGGGTAAGGAAATCCCAACTGACGGCACTGATGCCTTTTACAATGATAAATCCCAAAATGTAGAACAGCAACAAGGCTATGGAATAACTTAATACACGGAAACATACAAACATGCCCTTTTGTACGCTGCGCTTACGCTTTGTGTACAATGGATCAATTTCTACAGCCATATTTATTTCTTGAATTTATTGCGCGAGGATACGACCTCTACGCACGAGTTAATAATCAACGTTATGAAAAACAGGATGACTCCCAGCAGGAACAGTGACTGGTAATGCGCTCCACCGGCAGGGGCCTCACCCAATTCGGCAGCGATGGTTGCCGGGATGGTACGTAGGGGTTCCAGAATGCTGGAGGGAATAACCGCCGCATTCCCCGTCACCATCAATACGGCCATTGTTTCACCAATGGCACGCCCGATACCCAATACGACCCCCGATGTAATACCCGATACGGAAAACGGGATGACCACTTTGTAGATGGTCTGCCATTGTGTTGCACCCAAGGCAAGGCTGGCTTCACGCATGTTGCGCGGACAGTTGCGCATGGCATCTTCCGCCACGGTGATAATGGTAGGCAACGCCATAATGGCAAGTACCAGGCTTCCGGCAAGTCCCGACTCACCCACCGGCAGGTTGAACATCTGCTGCAAGAAGGGTACAATCACTGCCAGGCCGAAAAAACCGTACACTACCGATGGGATGCCATTCAACAGTTCGATAACCGGTTTCAGGAACTTGCGTGTTTTTTCGTTTGCCACTTCGGCAAGGTAGATGGATATGGCAAGCCCAAAAGGCAGCGCAATCAGGATGGCGAAAAAGCTTACCCACAATGTCCCGCAGATGAGCGGAAGGATACCGAAGATAGGGGAAGGAGTGGCCGTAGGGAACCATTCGTTGCCTGCCAACACGTCTTTCACCCGGATACGCTGGTTTTCAATGCGGTGGATATCCGCATACCCTTCTATCAACACATCGGGTACAAAGGCAATGATGCCCGGTTCCTGGTATATCTGTTCGGCTATTTTTTCTCCGGCATACTCGTATTCGGCACCCAATTCGGCTTCAGTGTAATATTTGTCCAAGTCTTCCAAACGGAACACTTTGACAGGCATATCCTTGCCCCCCACTTCTTTCCAATTGGTAATCTCTCCATCAAAGATATTTTTGATTTGTTGTGCGCTGAGGCGGCCCACTTCATTTTCTTTGTTCAGTGCCAGCACATATCCGTCGTCGACAATCGGGTTATTAAACAGCCCCACCGCCTCCTTGAACAGGAAACCGATGATAAGCAGGATTACGATGCTTGTCGTAAATCCGCTGACGGTCAGCACATATCGTGCAATGTTGTCAATCAGTCTTTTCATCTTATTGTTCTTTTGCATTATCAACGTGGAATGAAACCCAACTCAAGTGTCCGTTCCTGCCCTTCGGGCGATGCGATGAAATCAATGAAGGGCATGACATTCTCTTCGTTCTGTTTGTCATAATAATAGTAAAGGGGACGGACAATGGGGTATTCTTTTCTAGTAGCACTTTCCACTGACGGGTACACGTAATTCTTTCCCCCATCGTACGATACAGAAACAGCCTTTACGTAAGGGTTCAGGTAGGCAAGCCCCACGTAGCCTATGGCACCTTTGGTCTGGCGGACTGATTGGATGATGGCACCCGTGGCAGGCATGGAAAGGATGCTGCCCATGTAATTCTTGTTGTGGAGCACGCTTTCCTTGAAAAATTCGTACGTTCCCGAAGAAGTTTCGCGTGAGTAAACTACAATTCTGGCATCTTCTCCACCCACTTCCTTCCAATTGGTGATTTTACCCCGAAAAATGCCTTCTAATTGTTCGCGCGTGAGTTGTCGTACGGGATTCTGCGGATTGACGATGACGGCAAGTGCATCGTAGGCAACGATGACTTCGCAGGGTTCATGCTTCGCCTGCTTCATCTTCATCTTTTCGCCAAACTTGATTCGCCGCGATGCCATTGCCAAATCGGTCGTCCCGTCCAGCAATGCCGAAATCCCCACACCGCTTCCCCCACCCGTCACGGTAACAGTGGCCGAGGGATGCCGTTTCATGTACATTTCTGAAAGTTCCTGGGTCAGGGGAAGCACAGTGTCACTTCCCTTTATGCGCTGTGCCACCAGCACCGACGGGAGGCAGGTGCAACACGCAAAAAAGCATAAGGAAACAAATTTCTTCATACGCCGTAAATGTTCGGTTTAGATTCTAAAATTTGACGGCGTAAAGTTAGTACGATTTTGCGGGAAGGCTTGTTACAAACCCATTACATAGTTAAAGCGTTTCTGTTACTCTTTGAACAGTTGAACTTTCGCACCGAAGGAAAAGCGTAAGATATCACTCATCTTCATACTGCTATTTGTAAACTTGCTGACAATATAGAGATCGCAAGAACCGACTTCGTAGAACAGGGCGACATGCTTTACCAGTCCGTTCCGGAAATTGAAGTTCATGCGCTGACCGATAAAGATATACGAGCGTATCCCGGTACTAAAGCCGTAATAACTGTCTGGATAACGCCCGGGTTCTTTGGTCCAAAACTCTTTGCCGGTAATGGTGGTCACATACAATCCGCAATAGAAGGGTTCGAGTGCCCAATGCCCGTTGAAACTCATGCTCCACGGTATGTAATTTTGCTTGAGGGTAAAAATCGTCTTGAGATTTCTGGCATACTTCTTGGGAAGATAGCCCACGAGGATATCTGTCTCCCACTGGCGGCGTTTCCCGTAATCCCAACCCACACCTACCGACAAGACACCCATTCCTCCGGCATATTGCAGCTTGGCGTGTGTGGGGCACAAGCGTTCCCAACCCTCATAGTGCCGGTGTACACGTTTGTCCCACCGGCGTTGCGGGGCGGTGGAAACAGAGTCGGTCTCACTCCCGAATGCAACAAACGGGATACATGCCGGCAGCAGGAGGAACAGGAATTTAAAAAGATATTGTTTCATAATTGTATGAGTCTGCAGTAAAAGTAAAACGGAGCAATGTGCGTTTGTCGATGCAGGGTGCCGTATAATACAGGATGCCGTCATCAAAAATGTCGTTGACGTCAAGGCTGTGTGTATGTCCCGCCATGCAGAACTGCAGTGAAGGATAGGCAGTGATTGCACCTTGGAACGTAGTGGCGACATCGTTGTTAAACTGCTCTGTATAGGGAGCCGCGTGCATGGCGACCACGGTGCGCGTGATTTGCTCCGGAAGTGCCGTCCGGTCATTCTCAATGTAGGTGAAATCGGGGACTATTCCCTCATAGTCAAATTCCAGCGCGTTGGTGTTCAGACATAAGAAATGTGTGTTCCCGGCATTGAACGAGAAGTTTTCTTCGCCGAAGATGATGTGGTAGACATCTTCTCCCGTAGCCAGGCAATCGTGGTTTCCCAACAGGCATACGTAAGGCACGTCCAGTTTGTTGAGACAGTCGCGTTGCAATTCGAATTCCAACTTCATCCCGAAATCGGACAAATCTCCCGTGTGTAACACGAAATCCACACCTTCCAACCGGTTGATGGCTGTTACGGCATCTTCTGTGGCATCATACCAGCGTTGCGTGTCGCTGATTAAAATAAACGAAAACGAGTCTTTTCCTTCCAATGCCTCCTCGATGAGGGCGATGTTCTTTTCGTTGATACCGGTTTCTCCGTCAATATCCAAATCGTATGGATGGTATTCAATCATGCCACATCCTCCCAAAACACAAGTGAGGATACACACCACAAACAAGGGCCAGAGGCTTTCTTTATGCAACCTGCGAGCTACCATATTTTATTTATTGCCTGGATTTTTCTGCAAAGATTACCCAAAAAAGCCGAATGTCATAGGTCTATTTTATGCGGATTTTGTCCTGTTTGGCAGAATACGGCAGACAGGAGGACGCATATACATACGACATCAGATGCATCATGCAGCTGCATCTGACATCAGTGACAAGGGGTCAGGGTTCTACCGTGAACTTGTACGCAGTATGGTTGTGGAATGTCTCGCCCGGATAAAGGGCGGTAGAAGGAAACTGCGGATTGTTCGGGCTGTCCTGGAAATGGCAGGTTTCGAAACACACGGCGGCGCGAAACGGATAGCAGATTCCGTTTTTCCCTTCAACTATTCCTTTCAGCCCGTTGCCGGTGTAGATGTGGATAGCCGGTTCTGTGGTGTAGATTTCCATTTTGCGTCCACTGTCCGGGTCGTAAATCCAAGCAGCCGGACGAGTGTCATCTCCCGGATGATTGAGTGCCCATGCATGATCGTAACCGTTCACTATTTTCAGCTGCCCATAGTCATCGTCAATGTGGGCAGCAATCCTGTGCGGTTCCCGGAAATCAAGGGGAGTGGAAGCCACAGGCCATAGTTCACCCGTGACGCATTTGTTGCGGTCGTAAGCACTGAAGTAACCGGCATCTACCCACAAGGTTTGGTTTTCCACGCTTTGGTTCAAGTTACCCGATATGTTAAAGAAAGAGTGGTTGCACAGATTAAGCACAGTCGGCTTATCTGTTGTGGCTTCGTAACGAATGTCCAGTGCATTGTCTTCAGTCACGGTATAAGTGACCGAAACATCAAGGTTACCGGGAAATCCGTTTTCGCCGTCAGGCGAAAGGTAGTTCAGCGTGATGGAAGAAGGGGTAATCCGCGTTGCTTTCCACATCCGTGCACCAAAGTTGGGGTTGCCGCCATGTGCGGTATGCCCTGCCGAATGGTTGGCTTGCAGTTGATAAACATGTCCGTCCATCGTGTAACGTGCATTCAGGATACGGCCGATGTATCTCCCCACCGTAGCCCCGTAGTTCTGTGGTTGGCTTACATATCCGGTGATATCCGGAAAACCGCATACCACATCCCCCGGTTTCCCGTTGCGGTCGGGCACCATGAGCGACACTACACGTGCGCCGTAATTGGTGATACAGGCTTCCATGCCTTTCGAGTTGGCTATTTTGTACAACCTGGTTTGCTGTCCTTCTACTTTCATCCGGAAATCTTTCGATTGCAGTCCCGAAGAGGTGGTAAACCGTTGGTTTCCACATGACTCAGCCATCAGTACGACCCAGATGACGGAAAACATCCAAATATATCTCATAAAGCTATCACAATAAAAGTATCCATACAAAGATAGGCTTTTTTCTTGGTAAATACCTGCATGAAAAATCACTATTTTTAGGTATTTGCAATCTCATGCGGATGTCCTTACTTTGTGATGTCAAACAAAAACGGAAAAAAGAAATGAAAAAAACAGGTGTATTTTATGGTTCTACAACCGGAACGACAGAAGCCATAGCCAATAAGATTGCAGAGAAGTTAGGCATTGCATCAGCTGATGTGCACGATGTGGGTAAGATGACAGCCGAAATGGCAGGCGCTTACGAGGCATTGATTTTGGGAACCTCCACATGGGGTGACGGTGAATTGCAGGACGACTGGTACGATGGCGTGAAAGTGTTGAAAGGAATGGATTTAAAGGATAAGGTTGTGGCCTTGTTCGGTTGTGGTGATTCCGAGTCGTACGGAGATACGTTCTGCGACGGCATAGGAATCCTTTATGAAGATTTGAAAGATTGCGGATGCCGTTTCATCGGATCCGTTCCCGATAGCGATTACAGTTACAGTTCATCGGTTTCGGTGATTGACGGAAAATTCATTGGCCTGGCCATCGATGACATAAACGAAAGTGACAAGACAGACGACCGGATTGCCGCATGGACCGATATGCTGAAATCCGATTTGGCTTAACCTTAATATTCTTTCCACCATTAAAAAATACAACCCCATGACACCCCAGCCCGAACTGAATCCTGCAGACATCAAGGTTTTCTCGAACCACATTTATGAATTTAAGAAAGGCGTGCGCCGTATGGTACTCTATACGGTCAACAAACGTTATAAAGCATTTATGGTGAAACGTTTGGAAAACCAACGTATCAAATTCGTGATTCAACCGGTGGACGATGAGCGCATCAATCTCTTTTTCGGGTGTGACGAATGCATTGATGCCATCCGGTTTATAGTGGACCGTCCGTTGAACCGGCTGACACCGGAAGAGGATTTCATTTTGGGTGCCATGTTGGGCTATGACATTTGCGTACAGTGCAAGCGGTATTGTGACAGGAAAACCCGCGTTGCTTCTTAGCACATACATGAAGAACGGGATTTTCGTCATTCCGACAGCATAACAGAGAAAAGGAGTCCTGATACATCAGAGGATGTAGAGGACTTCTTTTTTGTGTATCATTCAGATTCGTATTTCTATAAATTTGCAGGAGTCTTACCCGTATTTGCACCGGATTTAGTAGTTTTGCACAGACTTTTAATTTTTGGAAATGGGAAGTACTGCTGCAAAAAATAATGTAGTAAACAGCCTGATTAACCGTGAAATGATATTCCGCATTCTGGGGATTCTGCTGGTAATCGAGAGTTTCATGTTGTTGGTGTGTACAGGCGTTTCACTATACTACCGGGAGCCCGACTATGTTCATTTTATCGGTTCGGCCCTGCTTACAGCCGGTGTGGGCATCCTGCTGATGTTCCGCGGGCGGAAAGCCAGGAACAAGCTGACGCGGCGCGACGGATATTGCATCGTGGCGTTTACATGGATTCTGTTTTCCCTGTTCGGGATGTTGCCGCTGTATGCCAGCGGGGCCATTCCTTCCATTTCCGATGCTTTTTTTGAAATCGTATCCGGATTTACCACTACCGGTGCCACGGTGTTGGACAATATCGAATCGCTTTCACATGGTGTACTTTTCTGGCGTTGCTTTTCGCACTGGATAGGAGGATTAGGGATTGTGTTCTTCACAATAGCCGTACTGCCGATTTTCGGATTGGGCAATCAGGTGTTGTTTTCAGCCGAAGCTACAGGAGTGACACACGACAAGATCCATCCCAAAATCAGCATCATGGCAAAGTGGATTTGGACGGTATACCTGATTCTTACCATTACCGAAACATTATTATTGGTGTGGGGCGGTATGAATCTGTTCGATGCCGTGTGCCATGCTTTCTCTACCACGTCTACGGGTGGCTTTTCTACCAAACAGTCGAGCCTGGCTTATTGGAATTCGCCCTTCATCGAATATATCGTTGCCATTTTCATGGTGCTTTCCAGCATCAATTTCTCTTTGTATTTCATGTGCCTGAAAGGAAAGTTCCGTCATTTACTCCATGATGACGAAGTGAAGTGCTTTCTTGTTTCTATCTTTACCGTGATGCTGGTCATCATGCTTTCACTGGTAATACAGAATGGCTACGATGTGGAGGAAGCGTTCCGCAAAGCGTTTTTCCAAGTGGTTACCGTGCATTCTTCCAGCGGTTTCATTACAGATGATTATAGTTACTGGGCACCCTTCACGTGGATGTTGTTGGTTTATGCCATGTTTGTGGGAGGCTGTACAGGTTCCACCAGCGGAGGAATCAAGGTGGTGCGCCTGCTCATCCTTTTGCGCAATGCCAAGAATGAGCTGGCACGCCTCATCCATCCCCGTGCTGTTTTGCCGGTAAAGATAAACCGCCAGACAGTTTCCTCCATGACCATTTCATCAGTCACTACGTTTACCCTCCTTTTCCTGGTTTCGGCTTTTGCCGGATGGACCATTCTGATGTGTGTGGGCGTAGGGATGGTCGAATCGTTCAGTACGGTCATGGCAAGTTTGTGCAATGCCGGTATAGGTTTAGGCGGTTTCGGTCCTACTTTTTCGTGGGGTGCACTTCCCGATACCGCCAAATGGACATTGTCTTTCCTCATGCTGATAGGCAGGTTGGAATTATACGCCATCCTGCTGATGTTTGTCCCCAGTTTTTGGTATAACCGCTGAATGTGGGGCATTATTGTTCCGCATCCCCGGTTAGTTGCCTGATAAGTATTGTCATGTTCCGGATATACCTCTTGACAGAAATGGCGGTTATGTTTTCTTCACACGGATAGGGGGAAGTGTCATACTCGTCTCCTACCATGGTTCTACTGTACGCGTATTCGGAATACGGAATACCTTCTCCCTGGTATTCTTTATACGGATTCGAAATAGTGCCAAGTGGAGCGAACCAGCATTTTTCCTGTTTCGCCTGCGTGACGATACGGTTTATTTCTTCTGCCGTGGCAAGTTGGGGTGGTATCTGTGAATAATATTTAGGCAGCGGAACCAGTTGGTCCGACATCAGTGGCGATGAAGCGATCAATGTCTGACGATCCAACTTCCGCACATCCTCATATTCGCGTTGCAGTGCGGAGGGATTGACGAAAGTGGCAGAACTGTAGTGTGCGATGGTCGCTTCCAGGTTCTGGTCGATGTAATACGTGCCATTGTGGATATTACTTCCCTTGCGGTGCACATACAACGGTTTCCCCGTATCGGGATCGACAAACCGGGCTACCAAAATGTCTTCCTCGCTTCGTGCACGGCGATGCCATTTCTTTACCTCCGAAGCCGGAAGTTCCTGCGACTGCAAAAACCGGATGGCTGCCGGGATTCCAGAGAGGAAACGTGTGTCTGCTGTCAGCTTGTAATATTCCAGCATCTTACGAATCATTCCCGCCGTGATTCCCGTATTGATGCTCATTGGCTCGTACGAGCGGGCATGGGCAGGCTTCAGGTCTTCCACTGTATATTGGTCGGCCCAGCCTGCGTACGGTTCGCCTTGTTGAAGGACAATCATCAGGTACATGGCACGCAGGATAGGCTCCTTCACGTTTTGCAGTCCGATAGCCTGGTGGCACTGTATGAGGAAGTCGATGATATCAGGTATGACATCGTCGTTCAAGGTAATGAAAGACGAATAGTCGGCCTGTCCTTGGAAAGGATGGTCGTATCTCAGCGGGTAACGTTGCGGCCATCCTCCCGATGGATATTGGCTTTCCAATACGAGATGTATGACCTTTTCCAACGGGGCACGGTATACCGGGTCATTTTTTTCCACATACATGCGCAGCAAGAATTTGGCAGCTTCCATGGTACCTGAGTCATCGAAAGTGGCATTTCCATAATAATGACGGAACTCTTCCAACCGCCAGCCGTTTTTACCAATCGTCCTGTACCATTCTTTCAACGAATTTTCTCCGGCAAAATCGAACATATAGTTCCACCCGCCACATTCCAATTGTCCCCATATCAATGCATTTGCCACTTGCTCCGCCGCTTCGTAATAATATTCGTCACCTGTGGCATGGTAGGCGTCCAACAGCACATGCCCCACAGACGGGGTTCCCGGAGGCTGCACCCACGCCATGGTCCGTTTGGCTTCCATTTCTCCCCACGAGCGCGAAAGGTCAGGAAGGTATTCCCATACGAATCCGCCACGATAACTTACACTGTCCATCATGTACTGCGTGACGGTTTTCATGGCATCCCGGATTTCTGCCTCGGCATCCGCCGGACAATTTGCCTGCACAGCGGTACACAGCCCTCCACATGTAATGGCCACAAGACCCGTTTTCAAACCGATCTTCCTTAGTATGTTTTCCATAGTTTCTGATATTTGTGATTACCGAAAACAAATTTAGTGAAAATGTATATAAAATTATTGGTGTCCGCTAAAACTTTTTACTCAAAAATACAATAGAAAATCAACGGTAAAAGTAGTAATATAGCCTATATGATGGCCTAAGATTGACGAGATTACAATAAAACATTCGTTATTGCTTATGCTTATTGTTTTTCACAAAAAGTAAGCCACTCTACGCCAAAACTCATGCAAATACCTGTTACTTATCGACTTAAATACTTTCAATCAGTTTTTAGCGGACACCAATAATATAAAATCAACACCTGATTGCTTTTTATTCAGTGATTTATCCTTTACCTTTGTAAAAAACCAAAAAAAACAGAGATGCAATGAAAACAATGAAACGTATTTTATTCGCAGGTGTATGGATAATGTCGTCTTTCTCCTGCGGATTGGCTATGACTGCCGATGGGGAATCCACGAAGACAAGTAGCAAACCTTTTATGTACGAGGCTGATACGCCTTGGGAGCAAACCAGCGACAAGGGAGTGGTACGCCAGGTAATGGGCTACAACGGCACGATTATGATGGTGAAAGTCAAGTTCGAGACCGGGGCGGAAGGCGCCACCCACTCGCATTACCACACCCAGGTCACTTACGTGGTTTCGGGCAAGTTTGAGTTCACAGTCGGAGGGGAAACAAAGGTGGTGGAGGCGGGAGACGCGCTTTACATGGAACCGGACGTGGTCCACGGTTGCAAATGCCTCGAAGCCGGTATACTCATCGACTGTTTCTCGCCTATGCGTGAAACATTCTTGGCAAAATAGCGGCCCCTTCCTTCCCCATGCAAGGAAAGACGGGAAAAGGCATGCTTTCCGCGCATGCCTTTCCCAAAAACAATTTATGAAACAATATTGTACAAAGCCTTTCCGTTACCGATCAACTTTGTGAAAATCCATACCCATTGGTGAATCCTCCTGTCGACAGCACGTTCGGGGTGAACGGCCACAGGTAAATCGGGGCAGATACATAATCGTAATCATAAAACAGGTATCTGTAATATTCATTGTCATTCTCTACCAACGAGATTCCCCAATCCTGCCTTTCGTAGCCATCTGCTTCCAACGCGGCAGCCTCGGCACTGTTCGGATCAATGTACTCAAACAGGCCCTTGATGGCAAGGTTGGTGGCGGGAGTATCCGTCCCATAATTGCAACCATAGTTTTCCCACGCATCGTTCTGTCCGCGCCAGCCGGGATACAATACAGGATCGTCTTTCATGTCTTCCGGGCATTGGGTGGTCAACCTGTAACCGTATTCCGTACGTGCATCGACCAGCTTTGTCCACACGTAATTCGAAATCACGTTCCCGTTCTCAAATTCATGGTAACCTTTCGATGCCAAGTCATCCAGCATTTCACGGGTCATTTCCTTGATGTTGCGGATAGCATCGGGCAACATGCCGGTACGTATCAACGTCCAGCGGCGGTCGCCTTCACCGGCATACTCGAATCCACGTTCCTGGATGATGGCGTTCAGCAGGCCTCCGCATTCGGAAATAAACTGGTCCGTATTGTCCTGTCCGCTGGGGAACGCCCGTTCGCGCACCAATCTCAGGTAACTTTCCGCTTCGCCCGTATCTTCGTTCAACGCCGCGCATGCTTCGGCATAACCCAAATATATTTCAGACAAGCGCATGTACGGGCCGTTGATGCCAGACTGACGTTGGGAGGATGTATACGGGTTCGCCATGCGGTTTTCATCCCATTTGTTCATTGTGATACCGCCGCCGTTGGCTACCGAGTTCGGGGTGAAAGGTATCAGTTTTTCATATCCCGAGCCGTCACTTCCCGTCACACAACAACTTACATCGCGACGTTTGTCGTTCGGGTCGAACATGCCGTAGTAGAATGCCGGATTGATGCGCCCCTGCCCGTAAGACTTGCAAGGATAATTGTTCGAGCTTCCTCCACTCGATACACGCCCCAAGGCATACGGACGTTCATCGCTTACGCCTTGCGTCATGGCATATTCATAAATGGATTCATCGGCAAACTCCAGGTCGTTGTTCTGCTGGAAGAAGTATTGGTACGGATTGTCGTAAATCTGCCCGGCATCTCCATTGCTGCGCGGGTCGGTGGTATGGAAAGTGACCGTGCCCGAATTATCGATACAAGCCTTGAAATAAGTCTTCGCCAATTCATACTTGTCTCTCCAGTCGGTACGACGTCCGTATTCGCTGTTGTTGTTCGTCGATCCTATTGTCTCGAAAGTCAGGACTTCCCCGTCCCCGTTTGTATAAAAATTGTCACCCAAATCCTGGCGACGGGTCTGGTAACCTCCCGCTTCCAACGCCATTCGCCCGATGAGGCCCTGTACGTAGGTGCGTGAGAAATAATTTTTGGGGATAGAGGAACTTTCTCCCACACGGTACATCACCGGTTCTACGGCAACCAGGTCTTCCAGGCATTTGTCATAGATGTAATCGCGCGGGGACAGGCCGTCTGCAGCCACACCGCTTTGCACCTGGTAGGGCACATCGCCGAAAAAGCGGATCAGCTCACGGTATGCCGTGGCACGCAGGGCTACAGCTTCCCCATAGAGCTGGGTCATGTCGGTCGGCGAGCCTGCCGCTATCAGGTCGGCAAAATCCTCACTCTCCTGCAACGCATTGATGATGGAGTTGGCGCGTGCGATAATCGCATACAGCCTTGCATAGGCAGAAGTATCATCGTCTGTCATGTAAGACAGCAGGCTGTACTGGCCCGCATACGTCCCGTTTTGATACAGGCACTCGGGATAATGGCGGCCGGTCTGGTTGGCGAATGCTTCCGGGTGCCGTTCGATGTCCGAACCTGTGATGTCAGCCGCATAAAAGAGTCCAGCGCCGAATACTTGGGTGTTGCAGCATGACCTCCATGTATCGTAGGCACCAATCATGGCGGCACGCGCCGTTTCCAGGTTGGAGAATACAAAATCAGCATCCACTACCGATGACGAACTGGTTTCCAGAAAATCATCGCACGAGGCCAACGACAATGCGCCGGCCGTACATAATATCAGGCAAATATTTTTTTTCATAATGATAAACCTCCAATTTTTTTATTAGAATGTCAAATTCACGCCGAATGTAAACCTTCTTGCTTTCGGGTATGAGTTGTAGTCGTAATTCGGTGTGGGGAAACCATCCCCTCCGGCATCAAAGTTCGTGTTAACGTCCGGGTCTATGCCGGAATAACCGCTCAGGCAGAACAGGTTGCTTCCTGTAAAGTACACACGCAAGTTTTTGATCTTCACTTTGTCCATCCACTTGTGCGGGAATGTATAGCCGATGGTCAGCGTCTGCAGACGCAGGTAAGAAGCGCTTTCGATGAAATCGGAAGACACAAGGCCGTATTCCGCATAGAAATTCGGATATTTCGCATTGGCGTTCAATGCGGTCAGTTCTGCCGGATCGGTCACCAAATAGATGTCGCCGTTCTCGTCGATGTTGTAGTTCTTATACGTGTCTTTCACAAACGCCAAACGGTTTTGTCCGAAACTGGTATCCTTGTTCCCCATCATGCTGTGCATGGCATTGGCATTGTACACGTTGCCGCCAATCTGGTAGGTAAAGCCTGCCGAGAAATCAATGTTCTTGTAATTGGCACTCAGTGTGAACCCGCCCGTATGTTTCGGCATGGTAGAGCCGATAATCGTGACGTCGTTTTCATCCACTACGCCATCCCCGTTCTGGTCGACGAACTTGGCTGCACCCGGGAATGCGTTCTGTCCTTCCGGAACCAATGATTTGACTCCTGACGGATAGTTGCCGATTGTCTGGTCGGGTATGCCTTCCTTCAGCGTATACAGCCCGGTAGTGGCATCGTAGTCAAAGTCGTCTACCGTATAGAAGCCCGCCGACTCGAATCCTTGGATCAAACCCACCGGATAACCCTCACGGATGACATAGTCATAATACGGCAGCCTCATCGTCGAGCCCCAACCGGTATGGGTGTCGGCAAGCACGCCATCCGCCAATTTGTCAATATTGTTCTTGTTGAAGTTGTAGGTGGCGTTCAAGGTCAGATTGAAGTCTTTCGACCGCACAAGGTCGATTCCCAAAGCCACTTCCACACCTTTGTTGGAAGTCTGTCCTACATTCTGGAACTGGTAGCTGTAGCCCACCGATGCCTCGATAGGGACTTTCATCAGGATGTCCTTCGTCGTGTTCCAATAGGCATCAATGCTGGCCCGGATACGGTTGTTGAAGAACCCCAGGTCCAAACCCAAGTTACGCGATATGGTACGTTCCCATTTCAGGTCTTCATTCCCCATCATTTCACCCGGCTTGTATACGGTAGTTGCCTCACCGTCCACCACCACGTTTTCGGTTGTCCATGTCTCACGCCAGAGGGAGGGGTCGATGTTGTCCGAACCCGATGTACCTATGGAAAGGCGGAGCTTTAAATTGTCCAGCCAATCGTGGGTATTCTCCATAAACGGTTCGTCGGAAATGCGCCATGCAACGGCCGCTGCCGGGAAATACCCCCAGTGATTGTTCGGGGCAAATTTGGAAGAACCGTCGGCACGGAATGTACCGGTCAACAAGTAACGCCCCAACAGGGAGTAGTTGACACGCCCGAACCACGAGAGGGTGTGGCTGGCCGTCCCGATGGTATTGCTGAACTCGTTCTGTCCCAAAGACGTGTCGGTCATGTTTATCATACCGAATGCATCGCTCATGGTAAAGCCGTCCGGATAGCCGGCACCCTTTATATAACTCTCATCTGTTTTCGATGACAACAATTCATTACCCAACAGGACATTCAACGAATGGTTCTCGCCCAGCCCCTGCACATCGTAGTTCAGTGTTGTGGCCCAACGCACGTCATAACTGTCTTGCTGCGTCAGTTCGGCCACGCTGTAGGAATTTCCGCCCGGATCATTGCCGGCATCCCATTCCTGTTGCTTCCTCCAGCTGCGGCTCAACGACAATTCGGTACGCGCGGTCAGACCTTTGATGACCTCCCATGTCAGTGAGCCACGGGCACGGATACGGTTCCGCTTGATAATGTTTTCGTAATTGTTGATGACCGAAACGGGGTTGTAGCTTTCTTCCACATTCTGCGAACCCTGTGACATCAGGCTGGCATTGTCTTCGCCCAACGGTGTATCGACGGGGCGGTAGCGGTATGCGGAAGTGGCATAATCGAATTTCGTTCCATCGATGGTCACTTCGTTGTAGCGCAAATCGGCACTAAAGCTCAGTTTTTCGTTGATTTTCTGGTTTATCTTGAAGTTCGCGCTCCAGCGGCTGTAGCCCGAGTTGATACGGATGCCTTCATCATCGGTATAGTTGATGGTGGCATAATATTGGGTTCTTTCATTACCGCCGCTCAGCGAGAGGTCGTGGTTCCATGTGCCTGCCGTGCGCATCACGTCTTCGATATAGTTGTGGGTGGCAACGTTGCGGTAGTCTTCCAGGTGGTTGCCATAGCTGGAACCCAGCCCGAAGTAGCGTGCCACATTGTCACCGTAAGAACTGCCGTAAGCTGTGGCGTAAGCCCACGTATTGTACACATAATCATAAGCATCCATGACTTCCAGCAGTTCCGGATTGGTCTTAATCTGGTAATACATGTTGTACTTCACTACCGGGCGGCCTTCTTTCGCCCCTTTGGTGGTGACCAGGATAACGCCGTTTGCACCGCGTGCACCGTAAATGGCGGTCGATGCCGCATCCTTCAACACATCGATGCTTTCGATGTTGTCTGCCGGGATATCATCAATACCGCTCACCTGCACACCGTCCACGATGAACAACGGGTCGTTGGACTGCGTGATAGACCCTCCGCCACGGATGCGGATAGACATCGTTGCTCCCGGACGCCCGTCTTGCGATGTGACCGACACACCGGGCAATTGCCCCTGCAAGGCTTCTGCCACATTGGACACCGGGTTGGCAGCCAATTTTTCACCGGAGACGGAAGCGACAGAACCTGTCAGGTCGCGGCGTTTCACCGTACCGTAGCCAATCACGACCACCTCATCCAACGTTTCCGAATCTTCCTTCAACAGGATATTGAACGAAGTTTGTGAACCAACCGGGATTTCCTGCGTAACGAAACCGATATAAGACACGACAAGCACATCCGAATTTTTCACATCCGAAATGGAAAAATTGCCGTCAAAATCGGTAATTGCCCCGTTTGTTGTACCTTTCACCAGCACATTCACCCCAATCATGGGCTCACCTGTGGCATCTTTTACCATTCCCCTAATCTGTTTGCTCTGTGCGAAAGCAAACAAACAGACCATACTCAACAAGAATGTCGAACAGATCTTTTTTACACATCTCTTTTGATCCATAAGTGTTTTTTTAGTTTGGATTTATCGGGTTAAACTTCTTTAAGTGACAAACATAATAAAAAAGATTGTTTAATTTATATAAACTCCAATTTTTTTCAATGAAACCTGGTGGATTTAATAGAGTTTAAGGATTTCGAAATGATTTTACAGGCCATCCTGCCTTCCGTGTTTGTGCAGGGAACAAAAAAAGCACACAGAATATGTCCAAGTACGGGCGCACGTGTGGGCCTGCACCTGCGCCCGTATCTGCCTGCACGACCGCCCACGTAAAACCATACAAGCGGTCGTATTCTCAACCGTCAGGAATATGGGAAAACTTTTATAAAACAGGAATAAAAATACAGCTTTTGTTTGAACCTGTATTTCTAAATTATGGTTAATACTACATAAAAGTCGACTTTTCACCCTGTTTTCTCATTTCCCAATTTGTGAGAAACGAGAAAGTGATGTAATTTCGCTTTCGTTTTTGAGTGTAAATAAAGCGTATTGGATTGTTGACTATGGCGAAACGATTCCTCCTTATTACCATACTGGGATGCTTTTGTATAATGAAAGTGGCAGCACAGATACATGGCACCGTGGTGGACGCGCATACCGGGGAGCCCATTCCATATTTAAACGTATATTACGAAGGGAAAGGGGTAGGGACAGTGACAAATGCCGAAGGGAAGTATGCCATTTCCTACCATCCGGGATGGACAAAACTGATTTTTTCCATGCTCGGTTACAATACGTACGAGGTGGAGGTGTCCGAAAAGACCCGCGAGTTGAACGTGGACATGTGGATATCGGACCAGGTACTGGACGAAGTAATAATCCGGCCGCGCAAAGAAAAATACTCCCGCAAGAACAATCCCGCCGTGGAATTGATGAGAAAGGTAATCGCCTCGAAGCGAAGGACCGACCTGGACCAGAAGGATTATTACAGCTATAACAAATACCAGAAACTGACTTTTGCCAAAAACAACATTACCGCCGACACATTGCGCGATTCATGGATATTCAAGCAATATCCGTTCTTCCGCGACCAGGTGGAAGTGTGTGACCTGACGGGGAAGAATATCCTGCCGCTTTCGGTGGATGAGACAGTCTCGGAAAAGATTTACCGCAAGGAACCCCATTCGGAGAAAACCATCATCCACGGGTTGAACTCGTCGGGCGTGAACGAATTGTTCAACACGGGCGACATGCTGACCACGGTACTGAAGGATGTATTCCAGGACATTGACATTTACGAGGACCGTTTCCGTTTCCTGCAATATCCCTTCGACAGCCCGGTGTCGGAAGCGGGAATCCGCTTCTACCGCTTTTATATCATGGACACCATCTACGTGGAGAAGGACAAATGCATCCGTGTGTCGTTCGTCCCCAATAACCCGCAGGATTTCGGTTTCACGGGAAGCATGTATATCCTCGCCGACTCTACGTACCGGGTGAAACAATGCCGGCTGAACCTGCCCAAAAAGACGGATATCAACTTCGTGGACGAAATGGTGATAGACCAGAAGTTTGGCGAACTGCCTACGGGCGACTGGGCATTGCTGGAAGACGACATGCTGTGCGAAATGTCGTACCTGAAGAAGCTGCTGGGGTCTTTTTTAGTGAGGCGTACCACAAGGTACTTCGATTTTTCTTTCGACCCTTTGCCCGACAACCTGTTCAAGCAAAAGGGGAATGAAATAAAGGATGTCAACGCCATGATGCAGGACGATGAGTTCTGGAACAAATACAGGCAGGAAGACCTGACCCGCTCGGAACAGCGCATGGGAAGCTTTGTGGACGACCTGGCGAAAATCAAGGGTTTCAAGTACATCATGTTCTTCCTGAAGGCGCTGATAGAAAATTTTGTGGAAACCAGCGTGCCGGACAGCAAAGTGGACATCGGCCCCATCAACACCATGATTACCTCGAATTACATTGACGGGCTACGCCTGCGTGTTTCGGCACAGACCACGGCAAACCTGCACCCGAACCTTTTCCTGAAAGGTTATTATGCCTACGGCTTCAAGGACCACCGGTCGAAGTACATGGGCGAGGTGGAATATTCGTTCGACAAAAAGGCTTATCTGCCCCGCGAATTCCCGAAACACTCGCTGGCTTTCACATACCAATATGACAATATGTTGCCCTCGGACAAATTCATCACTACGGACAAGGACAACGTGTTCACCTCGTTCAAGGTCTGTACGGTGGATCAATACAACTATGAGCGCAAGGCGACTATCAAGTACGAACGCGAGCAGGAAACCGGCTTCAGGACCATTGCCACGCTGCGCTATGCCAACTACGAGCCGTGCGGGAAACTGTTCTACCGCACAATGGAAGGCGAATCGATGCTGCAATCGGCGATTGCAACCGGCGAACTGTCTGGGTCCGAGTGGGTGCAATCGCCGTTCAACACCCACGACATTACGGTGACAGAGGCCTCGCTTCAGTTCCGTTATGCACCGGGAGAAACCTTTGTCAACACAAAACAACGCCGCTTGCCCATCAACCTGGACGCACCGGTATTCTCCCTCCAGCACACCATTGCCGTGAAGGGCGTATTGGGGAGTGACTATACCTACAACGTGACAGAAGCAAGCATCTACAAACGCTTTTGGCTGAGTTCGTGGGGAAACATTGATGCCTACCTGAAAGGAGGCATCCAATGGAACAAGGTACCCTTCCCCCTGCTGATCATGCCGGCTGCAAACCTGTCGTATATCATTCAGGAAGAGACATTCAACCTTATCAATAATATGGAGTTCCTCAACGACCGTTATGCTTCGCTCGACGTATCGTGGAACCTGCAAGGCAAGCTGTTCAACCGCATCCCCCTGCTCAAGAAGCTGAAATGGCGCGAATTTATCGGTGTAAAGTGCCTGTGGGGCAAACTTACGGACAAGAACAACCCGTTCCTGGAACAGAACCGCAACGATGATGTGCTGATGATGTTTCCGGGGCATTACAACATGGACGGCACGTACGACTACTCCAGCTACGTGATGGACCCGCACAGGCCATACGTGGAGATAACGGCAGGCATCCACAACATTTTCAAGCTGTTGCACATCGAATACGTACGCCGTCTGAACTACAACGAATTACCTACGGCAAACAAACATGGCATCCGTTTCATGATCCGCACCGTATTTTGATGTTTTCTACCGTGGTAGTATGAATAAGGTAATGAACTTTTTTGTAAATTTGCCATAGAATGTTTGGGGAAGTATGATAAAATCAGAGATTCAAAACGTAAAATCAAGGTTTGGCATCATCGGCAACACGGAAGGACTGAATCGTGCCATTGACATAGCAATGCAGGTCGCCCCTACGGATCTCTCGGTACTGGTGACGGGCGAGAGCGGTGTGGGTAAAGAGAGTTTCCCGCAGATCATACACCAGTTCAGCCGCAGGAAACACGGTCCTTATATTGCCGTCAACTGCGGTGCGATACCGGAAGGTACCATTGACTCCGAACTGTTCGGACACGAAAAAGGTTCTTTCACAGGAGCTATCAGCGACCGCAACGGTTACTTTGCCGAAGCAAACAAAGGGACTATTTTCCTCGATGAGGTGGGCGAGCTGCCCCTTTCCACCCAAGCACGTCTGCTCCGTGTGCTCGAATCGGGAGAATACATCAAGGTAGGTTCATCGAAAGTACAGAAGACAGACGTACGCATCGTGGCGGCAACGAATATTGATTTTGCCGATGCCATTGCCGACGGACGTTTCCGTGAAGACCTGTTTTACCGCCTGAACACAGTGCCTGTCAAAGTGCCACCGTTGCGCGAGCGTACGAACGATATCGTGTTGCTGTTCAAGAAATTTGCCTCCGATTTCGGTGAGAAGTACCACATGCCTCCCATCCAACTGACCGAAGAGGCGAAACAGGTGCTGGTTTCCTACTCGTGGCCGGGGAATATCCGCCAGCTGAAAAACATAACAGAACAAATCTCCATATTGGAAACCAACCGCGACATCACGCCGGACATCCTCCGCAACTACCTGCCTCCGCAACCGGAGTCACGCCTGCCGGCATTGTTGGGCGTACGGGCTTCTTCGGACAAAAAGGGGTTCAGCAACGAACGGGAAATCCTGTACCAGGTGCTGTTCGACATGCGCCGTGACGTAACCGAACTGAAGAAATTGGTGCATGACATCATGGAAGAACGCCAGGGTAGCGCAATTGCCCGTACAACCGATGCACCGGTGCGCTACATCCAAAGCCCGGTGGGCAGGGTATCCCAGTCGCCCGTAGTGGTGAACCCGGTCTCGCCGGTGGACACGCCTGTACAGGTGGCGCCAGTGGAAGAACCGGAAGTACAGGACACGGAAGAATACGTGGAAGAAAACCTCTCGTTGGACAAGGTGGAAAAAGACATTATCCGCAAGGCATTGGAACGTCATCACGGACGGCGCAAGAATGCAGCTGCAGACCTGAAGATATCCGAACGGACACTCTACCGCAAAATAAAGGAATATGGACTTGAATAAGAAGCTATGCAAATGGAAGGTGAGCCTGTGCGCAGGCCTGTTGTGTGTGCTCACGGCATGTACGGTCTCGTATAAGTTCAACGGGGCATCTATCAATTACGACAAGGTGAAGACCATTTCGTTTGAAAATTTCCCGAACCGTTCGACGGCTTTCGTATGGGGACCGATGGAATCGATGTTCAACACGGCTTTGCAGGATATTTTCATGCGACAGACCCGCCTGACGCAGGTGCGGCAGACAGGTGACCTGGAACTTTCGGGCGAGATTACGAACTATGACGTATATAATAAAGGAGTGGGGTCGGACGGTTATTCCACAATGGCGGAATTGCGTATGACAGTGAATGTGCGCTTCGTGAACAACACAAACCATTCCGAAGATTTTGAGCAACAGTTTTCCGCCAGCCAGGAGTATGAGGCCAGCCAGCAGCTTTCCTCTGTGCAGGAGGAACTGGTGGATGCAATGATTGACGACATTGTTGACCAAATATTCAATGCGACTGTAGCCAACTGGTAGGAAGGAAAGCAATGATACAGCAACATTTAGAAGAATGGATAAGGCATCCGGAACGGTTGTCGGAGAACAGCCTGCACGACCTGCACGGGTTGGTGGAGCGTTATCCTTATTTCCAGACGGCACGCCTGCTTTACCTGAAAAACCTGTATGTGCTCGGGCATCCGGACTTCAAGGCAGAACTGTGCCGGAGCGCACTTTACATTGCCGACTTGAGCGTACTGTTCTATTTCATTGAAGGCGACCGCCTGAAGTGGAAACCACAAGAAACGAATCAGCCGGAGACGGGCAAAGACCGCACGATGGCACTGATAGACAGTTACCTGTCCGGTATGCCCGCTGAGGGGGAAAGCAGATTGCCCCTTGCAGCAGAGGCTTGCGTGGATTACACGCCGGTCCTGATGCGGGAGGAAGAACCTGAGCCGACCGGTACACCATTGAAAGGCCAAGAGCTGATAGACCGATTCATCGAACGGTCGCAGGAAGGAGGCAAAGTGCTTCCGGCATTTGAGACGGGTGAAGAAAACAACGAAGGAACAAATGCAGGCAACGTGCCCGGACAACCCATAGAAGAGGCGGAAAAGGATGTGGACGAGAATTGCTTCACCGAAACATTGGCAAAAATATACACCAGACAACACCGCTATGTGAAAGCACTTGAAATTATTAAAAAATTAAATTTGAAATATCAAAAAAAAAATGCTTACTTTGCAGACCAAATAAGGTTCTTGGAAAGACTGATTATTAACGCTAAATCAAAATAGTAAGGAAAATGTTTTATTATCTATTAGTTGGATTGATTGTATTGGCATCTGTATTGATGTGCTTTGTGGTGTTGATACAGAATTCGAAAGGAGGAGGTCTTGCTTCCGGCTTCGCTTCTTCAAACCAGATTATGGGAGTGCGCAAAACAACCGATTTCATAGAAAAACTCACGTGGGGATTGGCGGTGTTCATGGTAGTAGTCAGCATAATCAGTGCTTATGTAATCCCGACCACCCAAGCCGGATCATCGGTTATCATGGATCAGGCTGTGAAAGAACAGGCTACCAACCCGCTGAACGCGCCGGCAGGTTTCGCTGCCCCCCAGTCAGATGCTACCGACCAGGACACTGACTCATCGGCAACAGAATAAGAGTTTCTTGGACAAAACCAAAACGCGGACATATTGCTTTCCGCGAGAAGTCACAAGCCTGTACAGAGTATGGAATGCCAACCCTGTACAGGCTTTTCATAGTATAAATAATGAATGCCCTTGTGTGAATCAACCCAAGGGCAAATTTTTATTGAACGTCTGATACACAAGAATCTTGTACCATCGGGAATGAGATTATGAAGTCCATGATTGCTTACCCGGAAACGATAAGAAAGATTAACAGCATAAAAAGCTGTAATAAATTGTGATTCCGCTGCGATTCGAACGCAGGACCCACGCCTTAGAAGGGCGTTGCTCTATCCAGCTGAGCTACGGAACCCCTTTAAATTTTGTGTAAAAATACGACATTCTTTTGATATATGCAATATTTACCCCTCAAAATCGGATATAACGCATGTATGGAGCCCAATCGGCAGAGGATTTTCACCTCTTTAATACAAGTCTGTCGGGTAAATGGCAGGGTATTCTTTGACAGCTAAAGAAACACGGTAATCCCATCAAAAAAAGCCGTACACTCACCTGCACAGCTCTTTAGCTCCTTCCTCATCCTTATATTTTCCTCTTCCCCCACCACGTCAGCCTGTGCCAAATGGTTTCCAACGGACCGCGACGGAAATGCCGGAACCACCAGTGCGCGAATGCCAGTTGTGCAAGGAAGAAAACGATGCCGATGAGCAGGCTGAGCGTCGTGCCGCAATGCCGGTGAAGCTCCAGACCGTAACCGAAGTAAAGGAAACTGCCGATGAGAGACTGCGACACATAGTCCGTCAGGCTCATCTTGCCATAGGGCACCAACCACTGCTGCACCTTCCCCCGGTTCGTCCAGTAGAGCAGGAGGAAGCCGCTCACCATGACCAGCATGAAGGCCAGGTTGTACCACGAGTTCCAGATGGTCTGCATCGTGGCCAGGAGAAAAGGATGCTTTATCTGCCCGTAGAGGAATCCTTTGAAGAAATAGAGCAGCACGGCAGCGGGCAAGGCATACAGTCCCGTCCGCAACCAGAAGCGCATCACAGCGGCACGGGTGCCGTCTGTCGGATGGAACATCCCCAGACGCCCCAGCAACATACCAAACATGAAGAGCGAAGCCGTCTGGAACACCCGCCCATAGCACCAGGCCCAGTTCAGGCTGGCCAGCTGTCCCGTGACGAAGTTCGCCTTAATCATTTCCCAAAGCGAGTGCCCGCCCAGCTGCGGATAGACATCACCCAGGGAATAGACCATCTGTTGCGGGTTGGCTTCCGGGCACAGCCAGGCGTAAACCACCTTGGCCCACTCCAGCGGCTGCAGCATGAGGATGCCGGCCGTCCACGCCACCGCCTTGTCGGACCAATGGCGCACCGGCACCAGCACAAAGCCCAGCAGTGCATAGAGCACCAGGATTTCGCCGGGAAAGAAGCAGGCATTGACAAACCCGAACAGGAGCAGGAGCACCAACCGCCACACATAGCGGTTGCGGAAGTCCTCGCCCCTCCGCTCGCAGTTGCGGCTTTGCAGGTAGAAAGTAAAACCGAACAGCAAGGCGAAGATGGCGTATGCCTTGCCGGAAAACAAAAAGAAAAGCAAGTTCCACAGGGTACCGTCCAGGTGCTCCACGAAGGGAGAAGACGGCTCCGGGAAGGAATAGAAGTTGAAGTGTTCGATGTTGTGCAGCAGGACAATGCCCATCACTGCAAAGCCACGCAGCGCATCGACGGCCAGTACACGTTCTTGCGAACGCAAAGAATCTTGTTGTTTCATGCCTTTTGACGGTGGTGTTGTTTTCAGGGCGGTAAATATAGTAAAAAAAGAATACCGACGGACAAAAAGCAGGTTTTTATTGCACCGTTCATTAATATGACCCCAATAGGTAAATTGTAGATAATTCACCAAAACTGACCTGGTTCGAAAAGTTAAAGAATCCGGAACCTGCACTATTCGAGCCAATGCGCGAGCCTGAGCCGATCCGATATAAGCGGATTGCCCGTGCAGACAATGGAGGGATTGTCGAAACTTGACCACGAAATAGTTCTGATTCCTTGCATTGCATTAAGTCATGTCGGGGATAAAATTGAAAGTTTATAATTAAAACAAACCTTTATCTGAATCTTTATTATTGAAGTGATTTAAACTTTTTGTTTTCGTGAAATTTTCTTTAGTAACAAGACGGCAAAAGCCAGATAATTCCATGATGTCCAGTTAGAAAGAGTCGTGTCAAACCGGTTTAACAGTTCAATCCATAAGGATTTTCACTCGCCGGCCTTGCTCCATTTGTTGTAATGATGGAACACCGCGCCGTATGTCAACACCTTGCCGCTGAACAGTGCCTTCACCGGAAGAAGCGCCCATTGACAACCCGTCTTGAGCTTGTACAGAATGGCGTTTACCACTTCAATGAGGCAACTTTGGGTGGCATAACCACGTTTCGCAGTGGAAAGATGGGGCAAGATCTCATTTTTTATCGTATCTTTGTCAAGCACAGCGTACATAGGACTTTCTTTAATGTATGAGTCTGGTCACCCATAATATAAGAAATAACTCTATTTGTAGGCTGTGCTTTAACATTTTATACATATTTAAGAATCTAACATAAGTTTAAATGACCTCTTTATATGGAATTGTCCGATTGGTTTAAAGGATTTGAAAAAGGAATAAGCCGTCTGCTCCCTGAACAGCAGGCTGTATTTTTTGAGGAATGTGGGAAAAATTGTGTGAAATGCGGAACATTGCAAATTTATAATGAACTATATGAAAAGGCAAACGGTGATTTGGACACCTTTTTTTGAATGCAGACGAATTGCCTGGTGTCAGAAGCGAAATTATCGAAAAAGGTTCCGTTTATCACCTGTATTTTATGGAATGTACTTGTATGTTGCATCAACGAGGCTATGTTTCAACTCCTTCACTTTGTGAGTGTTCCAAACAAAGCATCCTTTACGTTTTGCATTCGCTATGGAAAGGCAAAGCATTTCGGGTAACAATTTGTGAATCTATTCTGCGAGGAAATCAGTATTGCAAAATGCAAATCGAAACAAAGGATGAAAGATTTCGATAAGGCAGAAGAAACTTCTTGTTAATCAAATCTTACAGTCTGTAACTTCATCAGAAAATTCATGCCTTCCTACAGCCAATAACGACCTCTTTTTAGGTTCTCAAACTTCAAATTCAAACATAGATACTTATGAATTGAAAGTTGAGAATCCGAAAAATGGAGTTCTCGGACAGTCTGGGGGGCTGGAAAAAAAGAAGCAGTGTCCCCGGGGCATTCATATACCTGGAAGACACCGCATAAAAACGGCGGCTGCCTGCTCTCCCGCTTGCGCAGTACCAC
>CAZAUU010000018.1:0-39630 GCA_964488405.1 uncultured Phocaeicola sp. | reverse complement strand
TGGAACGCTCCAATAATGCGGTAGAAAATTTCATAAACAGTGCGATAATGAAACCCTATTTATAAATAATCAGACTATGCTGTTGGATGAGTGACTAAAAAATGCGATCTTGTTGCGAACAATGAGTTAGGAAAAGATTATTCTCGCATATTATCCCTGCAAAAAAGTTTTGATCATTGCAAGGATTTTGCCTTTGCGGCAAAATCCTGCCTTCCGCAATATAGCCTTGGATTATCAATTTACTTTCCCTCCAATAGATCCGGACGCAAACGCTTTGTGCGTTCCAACGATTGTTGGAACTCCCATTCCTTTATCTTGGCTTCATGACCGGATAGCAGGATATCGGGCACTCTCCATCCGTTGTATTCAGCCGGTCGTGTATACACCGGCGGAGCCAGTAAATTATCCTGAAAAGAATCGGACAGTGCCGACTGTTCATCGGATATGGCTCCCGGTATCAGCCGCACGATGGCATCCGAGATGACGGCTGCCACCAGTTCACCTCCCGTCAGCACATAGTCGCCGATGCTGATCTCTTTTGTGATGAGATGTTCGCGGATGCGGTAGTCTATACCTTTGAAATGTCCGCACAGGATAATCAGATTCTGCGACATCGACAGCGTATTCGCCATTTTTTGGTCGAACCGTTCCCCGTCGGGCGTGGTAAATATTACTTCATCGTACGTGCGTTCTGCCTTCAACACCGAGATGCAACGGTCTATCGGCTCTATTTTCATCACCATTCCTGCACATCCCCCGAAAGGATAATCGTCCACTTTCCGGTACCGGTCATACGTATAGTCGCGCAGGTTGTGTACATGGATTTCAGCAATTCCTTTTTTCTTCGCCCGGTTTACTATGGAATAATTGAAGAAGCCCTCAATCATTTCGGGCAAAACAGTAATGATATCTATCCGCATGTGTCCTTGTTATTTTTTGCAAAAGTACAAAGTTTCAGCTGTACCCATATCGTCTGCTATGACATTTTTGTTAATTTTGCATACATATCATTATCTGACAACAATGACAGAAACAGAAAAAATTGACCAGTTACGTGAAGAATTGCACCTTCATAACTATAATTATTACATACTGAACGCCCCTGTCATTCCAGACATGGAATTTGACCGTCTGATGCGCGAATTGCAGGATCTGGAAGCCAGGCATCCCGAACATTACGACCCCAATTCCCCCAGTGTGCGTGTGGGCAGCGACCTGAACAAAAACTTTATACAAGTTGCGCACCGATATCCGATGCTTTCGTTGGGGAATACCTATTCACCGGCCGAGGTCACCGAATTTTATGAGCGGGTCAGCAAATCCTTGAACGAGGATTTCGAAATTTGCTGCGAACTGAAATACGATGGCACGTCTATCTCACTGACTTACGAAGACGGAAAGCTGGTACGTGCTGTGACGCGTGGCGACGGGATGAAAGGCGATGATGTGACCGACAATGTAAAGACCATACGATCCATCCCATTGGTACTTCATGGGGAAGGCTACCCCCGGCAGTTCGAGATACGGGGAGAGGTACTGATGCCTTGGAACGTGTTTGAGGAACTAAACAAGGAACGGGAGTTACATGAGGAACCCCTGTTTGCCAATCCGCGGAACGCGGCTTCGGGAACGTTGAAATTGCAAAACTCGGCTGTGGTGGCGGCACGCAGGCTGGATGCTTACCTTTATTATATGCTGGGTGAGGATTTGCCTCACGACGGACATTACGACAATTTGCAGGAAGCCGCCAGGTGGGGGTTCAAGGTATCACACGTGTCTCGTAGGGTGAAGAGTTTGCAGGAAATATTCGACTTCATCAACTATTGGGATACGGAGCGCAAGAACCTTCCCGTAGCCACCGACGGCATTGTGCTGAAGGTGGATTCCTTGCGCCAGCAACGCAACTTGGGTTACACCGCCAAGTCTCCGCGCTGGGCAATCGCATACAAGTTCCAGGCGGAACGCGCTCTGACCCACCTGCTGAAAGTCACTTACCAGGTAGGGCGCACGGGGATTGTCACGCCGGTAGCCAATTTGGAACCCGTGCAGCTGGCGGGTACAGTCGTGCGCCGCGCGTCATTGCATAATGCCGACATCATCGCTTCGCTCGACCTGCATATAGGCGATATGGTCTATGTGGAGAAAGGAGGGGAAATCATCCCCAAAATAACCGGTGTCGATATAAATGCCCGCCCGGAAGGAAGCGAAAAAGTGCTCTTCGTCACACATTGCCCGGAATGCGGCAGCAAGTTGGTACGCTACGAAGACGAGGCTGCCCATTATTGTACGAATGAAAGTACCTGCCCACCGCAAATCAAAGGCAAAATCGAACATTTCATCAGCCGGCGTGCCATGAACATCGAAGGACTTGGACCGGAAACGGTGGACCAATTTTACCAGGAAGGCTTGATACATGATGCAGCAGACCTTTATATGTTGCGTGCGGACGATATAGTCCGCCTGGACCGGTTGGGGGAAAAGTCGGCGGAGAATATTATTCGAGGGATTGCGCGTTCACGCGAAGTGCCCTACGAACGTGTGATTTTCGCACTCGGTATCCGTTTTGTAGGTGAGACCGTTGCCAAAAAAGTGGCAAAGGCTTTCCGTTCCATCGATGCACTGGCAGCCGCAACTCTTGATAATCTGGTACACGTGGACGAGATTGGCGAAAAGATTGCAGGAAGCATCTTGCGGTATTTTGCAGACGAAAGGAACCGGAACCTCATCGGGCGCTTGCGTGAGGCAGGGCTGAAACTGGAAGCGGACGAAGAAAATCTTGCCGGGCATACCGACAAGTTGCAAGGGAGATCGGTGGTCATCAGCGGCGTATTTGCCCGTCATTCGCGTGATGAATACAAGGCACTTATCGAGAAACACGGAGGAAAGAACGTGGGAAGCATTTCGAAAAAGACCAGTTTCATCCTTGCAGGAGACAACATGGGACCCAGCAAGTTAGAGAAGGCACAAGCCCTGAATATCCCCATTGTAAATGAAGATGATTTCCTGGCTATGGTAGAGGAGGATTGAAAGGGTGGCTTGTGTAAACCGTAATTTTGCGGGCAAAAAGCAATGGGGAATATCATTTGAATGGAAAATATTCGTACTTTTGCGAAACTAAAACCCCGCGTTTATATTTTGACACTTATGATACGAAGAAAGCTGAAAGGGATGGGAGTGGCGTTGGTCACTCCTTTCAACGAAGACGGAAGCGTGGATTATGACGCTTTGATAAGACTGGTGGAATACCAGATACAAAACGGCACCGACTTCTTATGTGTGTTGGGAACGACTGCCGAGACTCCTACATTGACCGCCGATGAGAAGCGGAAGATTAAGCGAACCGTTATCGAACGGGCAAACGGACGTGTACCCATCCTGTTGGGAGTAAGCAGCAACTGCACGCAAACCGTAGTCGACACGCTGGAAAATGAAGATATGACGGGAGTCGACTCCGTGCTTGTCGCCGTACCTTATTATAATAAGCCTTCACAAGAGGGTATATATCAACACTACAAAGCCATTGCGCAGTCGACCGAACTGCCTGTGGTACTTTACAATGTGCCCGGGCGTACAGGGGTGAATATGACGGCAGAAACCACTTTGCGTCTGGCAAGGGACTTTAAGAACATTGTGGCCATCAAGGAAGCGTCCGGCAACATAACGCAGATGGACGATATCATCAAGAATAAACCTGCGGATTTCGATGTCATATCCGGAGACGATGGAATTACTTTCCCCCTGATAACCTTGGGTGCTGTAGGGGTTATCTCTGTCATCGGGAATGCTTTCCCGCGTGAATTCAGCCGCATGACCCGTTTAGCCTTGGCCGGAGACTACCCCAGTGCATTGACAATCCATCATCAATTTACCGAATTGTTCAAGCTGCTCTTTGTCGATGGAAATCCCGCCGGAGTGAAGGCAATGCTCAGCATGATGGGTATGATTAAAAACCGTCTCCGCCTTCCACTGGTTCCCACACGTATTACAACTTTTGAGGAGATGCGCCGTATATTGGATAATCTTCAAATCAAATGTTGACATCCCCCAATCGGCCATGGGCTGTGCTTAATAAAGCCAAGAAATATTATGCGTAGGGATAACAGGGTCTACACATTTGTAGCTTTGATGATGGGCAATGTGAGAACCTGAGACATGGGATAAGCAAGAAGTAGGGATCCCATGTCTTTTTTGTATTTAATCATAAAAAAATAAGGTTACATTTTTGTTGGTCAATTCATTTTCTTTCCTTACATTTATACCGTGAATTAACTAAAATAGCTGTCTAACCCTTAAAATTCAAATTACTATGAATAGAGCAATAACTTTCAACGAACTCCGCAAAATCAAAGATTCATTGCCCAGTGGAAGTATGCACCGCATTGCAGACGAACTTGATTTAAGTGTGGAAACAGTGCGTAATTTTTTTGGGGGGCACAACTTTAAAGAGGGAAAGAGTGTAGGCATTCATCTGGAACCGGGACCGGACGGAGGCTTGGTGATGTTGGACGATACGACAGTCCTCGATAAGGCAATTGCTATACTGAAAGAACAACAGCAATCGATTTGAAAAGTGGTCATAATGGATTAGAAGAGGAGAAGGCATTAAAAATACTTAATTTTCTGAGTTATGGAAGATAAACTTATAACATTAGCTATTCTCACGTATTCGAAAGCCCAAATCCTGAAATCAGTACTCGAAAATGAAGGAATAGAATCATACATACATAATGTAAATCTGATTCAGCCGGTTATATCTTCGGGCGTACGGGTGCGTATTAAAGAGAGTGATTTGCCACAGGCACTGAAAGTAATTGAAAGTTCATCGTGGTTGTCGGAAGAAATCTTGGAAGAAAAGAGAGCAACAGTATCTCATCCTGAAAATCCTAAAGTATTGATTCCCATAGATTTCTCAACGTATTCACTAAAGGCATGTGATTTTGGTTTCCACGTTGCTGCACGAATGAAGGCGGAAGTCGTTCTACTGCACGTACATTTTACACCTATCTATATGCCGAGTGTGCAATATGAAACAGACCGTTACAGTATTCCGTCAATAGAAAATATAACGACTCGCAGGAATGTAATTGAAAACGTCCACAAGCAATTGGATGGCTTGGTAAGGGATATCGATGGAAAAATTAAAAAAGGCGAATGCCCGGATGTAAAATATACATGTATATTGCGCGAAGGAGTTCCTGAAGAAGAAATATTGAATTACGCCAATCGAGAAAAACCGCTTATAATTGTAATGGGTACACGTGGCGAACATCAGAAAGACCTAGAACTGATAGGAAGCGTAACAGCCGAAGTTATCGAACGAAGTCCAACGTTTGTATATGCCATTCCGGAACAGGCACCATCCAAGTCCATTGAAGACATTCACAAAGTGGCACTATTTACCAGTTTCGACCAAAGGGATTTGATTGCCTTTGACACGTTGATCACAACCTTCAAGGAAAATACGTTCAAAATAACTTTTATCCATATTAACTTACATCAGGAAAAGCGTGTATGGAATGAAATAACGCTTGTCGGCATAAAAGAATATTTCAAGAAACAATATCCGCAATTGGATTTCAATTATTTGATTATTGAAGAAAATCAATTGTTGAATAACTTGGAGCAATTTGTACAAGAAAACCATATTGATGTTATTTGTACTCCAAACTATAAACGGAATATTTTTGCACGTTTGTTCAATCCCAGTATCGCTCGCAAGATGTTGTTTCATTCAAACACTCCATTATTAGTTATCAAATAGAGCAATGAACAACAAGGAAGGGGATATCCCCTTTCTTTGTTTAACCATATCAATTAAACATAATTTTTATTATAGTTTTACAAGCCATTCATTCCTAAGAGGTTATTATAACAAATACAAAAGGCGCAGGAAATACAAAAAATCTCCTGCGCTTTCTATTGAATTGAATCGATTAAACTTATTGAGCCATTTCTTTCTCTAATGCTTCATATTCAGCCTTGTTCAATTTCCAATAAATGTTTAACAAATACTGTCCCCATAATTGCTTATTATCTGGTTTCAGTTCCTTTGCCTTTTCGTAATTTGGCTTCGCTTTTTCATAAAGTTCCTTGATTTTGTCGTCATTGGTAACGTAATTCGGATCATCCATTGAAATGTTGCTGTTTTCCTCTACGATAGCTTGTGCCGGAAAGAAATAACAATCACCGATTTTCGAATAGGCTTCAGCTACAAACTCACCATTTTTAGCAATAATGGAGTTAAATGTAACAATGGCATCATCATAGTTTTTCTTTTCATATTGCAACACACCTTTTACATACAGGAAATACGGAGTCTCATTTTTTGCCAGGATTTCGTCTATTTCAGTCAATGCTGTATCAATTTGACCTTTCTGAATATAATAATCCATCAGGTTGCCAATAAAATATTCTTGGGCCGGGAATCTTTCAGTACCTTCCTTGATGGCGGCTAACCATTGTACAGAATCAGTGTTTTCGCCTTTCCCATAAGCATCAGCCAAACACATCAATGCCTTGTATCCTTCTTCTTTATGCTCTTTGCCAATAGTCGCATATTTGATTACGGATGCCTTATCATTCAGCGAGTTGGCTGCTAAAGTTGCATAACAGGCAATCAGCGAGTTCAATGTATCATTTTTTATAGTTTCCATTTCCTCGAACATCGGATTTTGTGAGGCATCTACATACAGACCAAAATATTTCAAAGCCCCTGCATAGTCCCCATTATTATAAGCATCTGCACCTCCGTTTGTCAAATTGGGACGGACAGAAGCCAATGTACTGGCGAGCTTTTTTCTCAGCTTGGGCTTTTTCAGTTCCCCTCTTTGTACTTTCGCCTGTTCCATTTCATCACATTTTGTATAATATTCGAACATTTTGGCCAAGCTGCTATATAATTTTGCGGTGTCAGCTTGTCCTCCAGGCAAATACAACTTCATGTTCTCATCATCGTAGATGGATTTTTGGAAGTCGCCTGCCAATTTCCATGTTTCAGGATCATTGGCGGTAGAAGGGTCAGTCAAAGCAGGTTCGATAATCTGTGCCGCCTTTTCCGGGTCGCTTTTCGCTGATTTGGCTTCCTTTACTACACTTTCCTGTGCGGATATAACACATGCAGTAAAGAATAAAGTCGTGGTCAATAAAACTTTTTTCATAACTGTTCTAATTTTAATAATACAAACTATATTTATTACAAAAAACTCTTATTTTCTATTCGTTCCCATTTACAGGAATGTCTCCATTTTCTACCGCTTCAAGCGGGTTTGCATCATCATGTGATTCGTTCGTATCCGAAGATACCTTACAAACTGATCCGATGCGGTCGTTACGTTTGCCCAAATCTATCAGGCGTACGCCTTGTGTGGCACGCCCCATAATACGCACGTCAGCAACGCGAAGACGGATTGTGATACCCGACTTGTTGATAATCATCAGGTCATTTTCGTCCGTCACAGATTTTATCGCAACTAATTTACCGGTTTTTTCGGTAATATTCAAGGTTTTGACACCTTTTCCTCCCCGATTTGTTTTCCGGTAATCCTCCAAGTCGGAACGTTTTCCATATCCATGTTCCGAAATAACCATGATGGTTTCTTTTTGCGGGTCTTTGATACAAATCATACCTACCACTTCGTCTTGCCCGTCTTCATCAAGCATGATACCCCGTACTCCTGCGGCGACACGCCCCATTTCACGGACGGCACTTTCATGAAAACGGATAGCACGCCCGTTGCGGTTAGCTATCAGGATCTCGTTGTTCCCATTTGTCATGCGCACTTCCATTACCCGGTCGTCTTCATGGATGGTAATGGCATTTACTCCATTCTGACGCGGACGGGAATATTGTTCCAACAATGTTTTCTTGATAATCCCTTTACGTGTGCAGAACAAAACATAGTGGTTGTTCACAAATTCCGTATCATTCAGGTTTTTCACACGCAGATAAGCCGTTACAGTATCGTCTGCATCAATATTCAACAGATTTTGGATGGCACGCCCCTTCGATGTTTTATTCCCTTCCGGGATTTCGTACACTTTCAGCCAGTAGCACTTCCCTTTTTGGGTGAAAAACATCATCGTATTGTGCATGGTCGCCGGATAGATGTGTTCAATGAAGTCTTCATCGCGTGTGTCACTTCCTTTAGCTCCTACTCCACCCCGATGCTGTGTACGGAAATCGGACAAGGGCGTACGTTTGATGTAACCCAAATGGGAAATCGTTATCACCATTTCATCGTCAGAGTAGAAATCTTCCGGATTAAATTCTTCCGATGAATAAATAATCTCAGAACGTCGCTTGTCGCCGTATTTTTCCTTTACTTCAATCAACTCGTCCTTGATGACTTTCTTACACAGTTCTTCGTTCGACAATATTTCCTCATAATAAGAAATCTGCTTCATCAGCTCATCATATTCCGCGTGCAGTTGTTCCTGCATCAGACCGGTCAGTTGACGTAAACGCATCTCCACGATGGCACGTGCCTGCACCTCTGTCAGCTGGAAACGATCCATCAGTCCGGCTATCGCCTCATTGGGGGTCTTGGCGGCACGAATGATACGGATTACCTCATCAATATTGTCGGATGCTATGATTAGACCTTCCAGAATGTGTGCCCGTTCTTTTGCTTTGCGCAAATCAAACTGTGTGCGGCGAATGACCACATCATGCCGATGCTCGATGAAAAGACGTATCAAGTCCTTCAGGTTCAACAACCTGGGACGCCCATGCACCAATGCGATGTTGTTCACATTAAATGAACTTTGCAAGTCGGTCATCTTGAACAATTTGTTCAGGACAACGTTTGCATTGGTATCACGCTTTACATCTATTACGATACGCATACCTTCGCGGTCGGTTTCATCATTGATGTACGAAATTCCTTCCAGCTTCTTCTCGTTTACCAACGAGGCAATCTTTTCTATCAGTTCCTTCTTATTGACGTTGTAAGGTATTTCGTTTACTATAATCTTGTCGTGCGCCGGGTGTGATTCGATTTCCGTTTTGGCTCGCATCACTATACGTCCGCGTCCGGTTTCGTAAGCCTCGCGCACGCCGCTTATGCCGTATATGTATCCCCCTGTCGGGAAATCGGGCGCCTTGATGTAATTCATCAATCCTCCCACGTCAATATCCTCATTATCAATGTAAGCCACACATGCATCAATGACTTCAGACAAGTTGTGTGTAGGCATATTCGTCGCCATGCCTACGGCAATGCCCGAAGCACCGTTCACCAACAAATTGGGGATGCGTGTCGGCATCACTGTCGGTTCTTGCAGGGTATCATCGAAATTGTTGGTGAAATCGACAGTTTCCTTATACAGGTCCTGCATCATCTCTTCGCCGATTTTCTTCAATCGGGCTTCCGTATAACGCATGGCTGCAGGACTGTCTCCGTCAATCGACCCGAAGTTTCCCTGCCCGTCTACCAAAGGGTAACGCATCGCCCAGTCTTGGGCCATACGCACCAATGCCCCGTACACGGAAGAATCGCCATGGGGATGGTACTTACCCAATACTTCACCCACGATTCTGGCTGCTTTTTTATAAGGTTTGTCTGATGTATTTCCTAATTCCATCATACCATATAAAATACGGCGATGAACAGGCTTAAATCCATCTCTGACATCTGGAAGGGCACGCGCCACGATTACCGACATGGAGTAATCAATGTACGACTTTTTCATTTCCTCCTCGATGTTGATTTTTATGATTCTGTTTTGTTCTTGCATTGAAACAAATTAAAGTTAATACTCAACCGGTAGTTTGCTAAAAAATCATGCTAAAGTACGATTTTTTGTTGAATTGGCAAAATAAAATCGGCAAGTTTTAATGAATACTTCTGAAAACAAGACCGTTAAAGGATTCCGCATGCGGAACTGGGTTGCCTGCAGACTGTCCAGAGCAGAGCCTTTGCCCAATCTGCCAAAATCGTCAGCAATTGTCATGGCACAGAATTTGTTAAATACCACCAAAAGGCATACATTGTATGGACTATATAATGTATATTTGCATGAATATTATTATAATTCCCGAATCAAGGAGGAACAAGCAGTCATGAACAATCAATTTACACAACAAGTCTCTGAGGTCATCCAATACAGCAAGGAAGAAGCTTGTCGGTTGAAAAATAATTATATAGGTGCCGGACATCTGCTTTTGGGGCTGATTCGTGAAGGTAACGGGAAAGCCATCCATATTTTGGAGGACCTGTATGTCGACCTGAAGAAAGTGAAGAAAGCGTTGGAAGACGGACTGCAGGCGGAAGCAAGAGCATCGGAAAGTTGCTTGGAATACATCACTTTCGATTTAAAGGCATCCAGGATATTAAAGATAAGCGTACTGGAGTCAAGGGCATTAAGAAGCCTTGCCACTGATACCGAACATATATTGCTGGCTATCATGAAAGAGGATCAAAACGAAGCCTCCCGGATTTTGAAGGAAAACGAAGTGACATACGAGAAAGTATGGGACAAGCTTATACCCAAAACTGAACCGCAAAGCGGGCTGGATTTCGGTGAAGAGGAAGAAGACGAGGAGGATGAAGGTATCCGCCGCCGTTTGCCGGAAGGCGAAAAAAACGCCTACGCTTCCGATCCCCGCAAGGCAACCCGCACAAGGCAACAAAGACCGGACAATGATACGCCCGTACTTGATTCGTTCGGGACAGATATGACTTTGGCGGCATCCGAAGGGAAATTGGACCCCGTGGTGGGCCGTGAGAAGGAAATCGAACGCCTGGCACAGATTTTGAGCCGGCGGAAAAAGAACAACCCGATATTGATAGGCGAACCGGGTGTGGGCAAGTCTGCCATTGTGGAAGGACTGGCAATGCGGATTGTCGAAAAGAAAGTGTCACGCATCCTTTTTGACAAACGGGTAGTGGCTCTTGACATGACTGCCATTGTGGCGGGAACCAAATACCGCGGACAGTTCGAAGAGCGCATACGCGCCATATTGAATGAGTTGAAAAAGAACCCGAACGTAATCCTTTTCATCGATGAAATCCATAACATCGTCGGGGCGGGCTCGGCTGCCGGTTCAATGGATGCGGCAAACATGCTGAAACCGGCGTTGGCACGCGGGGAAATCCAGTGTATCGGCGCGACGACATTGGACGAATACCGGAAAAATATTGAGAAGGACGGTGCCTTGGAACGCCGCTTCCAGAAAGTGATTGTAGAACCCACTACTGCCGAAGAAACATTGCAGATATTGCGGAACATCAAGGACAAATACGAAGAACATCACAATGTGGCCTACACCGATGAAGCGTTGGAAGCATGTGTCAAATTGACAGACCGGTATATCTCAGACCGGAATTTCCCTGACAAGGCAATCGATGCACTGGACGAAGCCGGGTCGCGCGTGCATCTCACCAACATCATTGTCCCTAAAGAAATAGAGGAACAGGAAAAGATGATAGACGAGGCGCGGATGCGCAAGACGGAGGCCGTGCGCCTGCAGGATTTCGAGCTGGCAGCAAGTTTCCGCGACCGGGAAAAGACCATGATGGAAGAACTGGAAACCATGAAGAGCCATTGGGAAGAAAGCCTGCGCGAAAACCGTGAGAAGGTAGACAAAGACCAGATAGCCGATGTGGTTTCCATGATGTCGGGTGTTCCAGTCCAGCGCATGGCCCAGGCGGAAGGTATCCGGCTCAAGGGCATGAAGGAAACGCTGGTGTCGAAAGTCATCGCGCAGGACAAGGCGGTGGAGACATTGGTGAAGGCTATCCGGCGGAGCCGTATGGGACTGAAAGACCCCAACAGGCCGATTGGCACCTTCCTGTTTTTGGGTCCTACCGGTGTTGGGAAGACTCATCTGGCTAAGGAGCTGGCTAAAGAGTTGTTCGGGACAGCCGATGCATTAATCCGGATCGACATGAGCGAATACATGGAAAAATTCACGGTATCCCGCCTTGTGGGGGCGCCTCCCGGATACGTAGGATACGAAGAAGGCGGTCAGTTGACAGAGAAAGTACGGCGGAAACCTTATTCAATCATATTACTCGATGAGATAGAAAAAGCACATTCGGACGTATTCAATCTCTTGCTACAGGTGATGGACGAAGGACGATTGACCGATAGTTATGGTCGTACCGTTGATTTCAGGAATACTGTCATTATCATGACCTCCAACATTGGAACACGCCAACTGAAAGAGTTCGGTAAGGGAATCGGGTTTGCCGCCCAGATGCGCACTGATGACAAGGAGTATTCACGTGGGGTCATCACCAAGGCGCTGAACAAGTCGTTTGCCCCCGAATTCATCAACCGTTTGGACGAAATCATCATGTTCGACCAACTCAACATGGAGGCGTTGGAGAAGATTGTCGACATCGAGTTGGAAGGGTTACACCGGCGAATGGAAAATTTAGGGTACAAATTGGAAATCAGTGCGGATGCCAAACGTTTTGTGGCTTCGAAAGGGTACGACGTGCAATTCGGGGCGCGTCCGTTGAAACGGGCTATCCAGAGCCAGGTGGAAGACCGGCTTGCAGAATTGTTGCTGGAAGAAGACTCCCGGGGGAATGAAACAATCCGTATCGGCATGGATTCAAGCGGTAACGGCTTGGACATGGAAGTCATAAAGGAATGATTTGGCATAAAGGCCATTGGGAAACGGACAAAATGTCAGGCGCATGCGCCTGGCATTTTTTTTGCAATAATGTGGACGACAGTTTTTGATTTGTACATTAAACTATTATTGATATATGACTATGCAAAAAGGTAATATCGGAGTAACAACAGAGAACATCTTCCCTATCATCAAGAAGTTCTTATACAGTGATCATGAAATTTTTCTCCGCGAACTGGTTTCCAACGCCGTAGATGCGACCCAGAAATTGAAGACGTTGGCTTCCACAGGCGATTTCAAGGGTGAAATGGGAGACCTTACCGTCCATGTCGGGGTGAACAAAGAAGAAGGAACCGTCACCATTTCCGACCGCGGACTGGGGCTTACCGCCGAAGAGATAGACAAATACATCAACCAAATCGCGTTTTCCGGTGCAAACGACTTTCTTGAGAAATATAAAAACGATGCCAATGCCATCATCGGGCATTTCGGTCTGGGATTTTATTCCGCCTTCATGGTGGCAAAGAAGGTCGAAATCATTACCCGTTCTTACCGCGAAGACGCACAGGCGGTGAAATGGACCTGCGACGGGAGTCCGGAATTTACACTGGAAGAAACGGAACGCGCAGACCGGGGCACTGACATCATCCTGCACATCGATGACGACTGCAAGGAGTTCCTGGAGGAATCGCGCATCCAAAACTTGCTGACAAAATACTGCCGTTTCTTGCCTGTGCCTGTAGCGTTCGGCAAAAAGAAGGAATGGAAAGACGGCAAGCAGGTGGACACCGACGAGGATAATGTGATCAATGACACTTGCCCCATCTGGACAAAAAAGCCAGGTGACCTGAAAGACGAAGATTATAAGAAATTCTATCGCGACCTTTATCCGATGTCGGACGAGCCTTTGTTCTGGATACATCTGAACGTGGACTACCCGTTCAACTTGACGGGTGTGCTCTATTTCCCGAAAATCAAGAGCAACATCGAATTGCAGCGGAACAAAATCCAATTGTATTGCAACCAGGTGTATGTGACCGATTCAGTGGAAGGCATCGTGCCCGATTTCCTGACCTTGCTTCACGGCGTGATCGACTCACCGGACATTCCTTTGAATGTGTCACGTTCATACCTGCAAAGCGACTCGAATGTGAAAAAGATATCCACCTACATCACCAAAAAGGTGGCCGACCGTCTGCAATCCATCTTCAAGAATGACCGGAAAGAATTTGAAGAGAAATGGGACGACCTGAAGATCTTCATCAATTACGGCATGCTGACACAGGAAGATTTCTATGAGAAGGCCGACAAGTTCGCCCTGTTCAAGGACACGGAAGGGAAACACTATACTTTCGAAGAATACCGTACCCTAATCAAGGACAATCAGACCGACAAGGACGGTACAGTGGTCTATCTGTATGCCAACAACACCGATGAACAATACACCTACATAGATGCTGCCAAAAGCAAGGGATACAGCGTATTGCTGATGGACGGGCAACTGGATGTGGCGATGGTGAACATGCTGGAACAGAAATTGGAGAAGAGCCGCTTCACGCGGGTGGACAGCGATGTAATCGACCGCCTGATTGTAAAAGACGGACAGAAAGGCGAAGAGTTGGACGAAAACAAACGCCAGATGTTGTCGACGGTGTTCAACGGGCAACTTCCCAAGTTAGCAAAAGCCGAATTCCATGTAGACGCACAGGCTATGGGAGAATCGGCGGCACCGGTCATCATCACCCAGTCGGAATACATGCGCCGTATGAAGGAAATGGCGAATATCCAGGCAGGGATGAGCTTTTATGGCGAAATGCCGGACATGTTCAACTTAATATTGAACAGCGACCACGGGCTGATCAAGCGGGTATTGGACGACAGTGAGTCGGCATGCGGGGAAAAGTTGGCTCCCATAGAAACGGAAATCGCCACACTGAAGCAGCGTGAAAGCGAATTGCGTAAGGCTCACGAGGGCAAGAAAAGCGAAGAAATCCCGACTGCGGAAAAAGACGAACTGGGCGACATCGACAAGAAATTGGAAGAAAAGAAGAAAGAAAAAGAAGGAATCATCAACGGTTATGCCTCGGGCAATAAAATCGTTCATCAGCTGATTGACCTTGCCTTGCTTCAAAACGGAATGCTGAAAGGCGAAGCGCTGACCAATTTCGTAAAAAGGAGCATCGATTTGATCTGACCTGTCCGATGTGCAATATGGAGGCGTATCCTTGGGATGCGCCTTTTTTATTTCTCCGGAACGCGGCAGGCCGTGTACCGTCACAGGGACGGCGGTGCAGGCCGTCACGACCACCCGTGCAATCCTATACGGGCGGTCTATTTCCGTATCCCAAAAATGCGTGAAAAATGGCGTATTCCTTCGGCAGAAACCTTTTTTTTCATATCTTTGGGTAGCACAAACTGTTTGATTGAACGAATGAGCAAGACATTCCATATCCTTTTAACAACCCTGTGCATCCTCGCCCTGCCCTTGAAAGCGCAGAAAGTAGGGCTGGTATTGAGTGGAGGCGGTGCAAAGGGGCTGACGCACATTGGCATCATTCGAGCACTGGAGGAAAACGATATCCCAATTGATTACGTGGCGGGCACTTCGATGGGTGCCATTATCGGTTCGCTTTATGCCATGGGTTACTCACCCGATGATATGGAAAAACTGCTGAAATCGTCCGATTTCAAGCGGTGGTACACAGGCGACATAGAAGAAAAATATATCTATTATTTTAAGAAAAACCCACCCAACCCGGAGTTCATCAACGTGCGCATGTCGCTGAAAAACCCGTTGCACAAGGTGAAGGCACAATTCCTTCCCTCCAGCGTGGTCGACCCGTTGCAGATGAACTTGGCTTTCCTTGAACTGTTCGGGCAAGCCACTGCCTCGTGCCACGGCGATTTCAACCGCCTGTTCGTCCCTTTCCGATGTGTGGCTTCGGACGTGTACAACAAACTCCCCATCATTTTCCGCGAAGGTGATTTAGGCGATGCCGTAAGGGCATCGATGACTTTCCCGGCCATGTTCAAGCCGATTGAAATTGATTCCATCCTGGCGTATGACGGGGGCATATACAACAACTTCCCGACCAATGTCATGATGGAAGATTTCCATCCCGACATCATGATAGGCAGTGTGGTAAGCTCGAATCCCAGCAAACCGGAAGAAGGAAACCTGATGGGACAGTTGGAAAACATGATTATGCAGAAGACTGATTATTCCATGCCAGACTCGCTGGGTATCCTGATGACATTCAAGTACACGGATGTCAACCTGATGGATTTCGACCGCTTCGATGAGCTGCACGACATAGGCTACAAGCGCACCATCGAACTGATGGACAGCATCAAGTCACGCATTCCACGCAGGTTCAGCTACCGGCTGCTCACGCAGCAACGCATGGACTACAGGCAACACCTGCCGGAGTTCCGATTCAGGCAAATCTTCATCGATGGGGCAAACGAACAGCAGAAGAAATACATCCGCAAAGAGTTCCATTCATCAGACGACCAGACCTTCACCCTGGAAGACTTTCGCGAAGGGTATTTCCGCCTGATGTCGGACAATATGATTTCGGAAATCCTGCCCCATGCCGTGTACAACCCTTCGGACCATACGTTCGACCTGTACCTGAAAGTGAAAATCGAAGACGACCTCACCCTGCGCGTAGGGGGGAACGTGGCTTCGAACGGATCCAACCAGATTTACCTCGGGGCCTCTTACCAGAACCTCAACAACTACGCAAAGGAAATCTCGTTGGACGGGCAGGTGGGACAGGTATACAATAACCTGAGGCTTTCCGGCCGGATTGATTTTTCCACACGCCTGCCCACTTCGCTACAGTTAGTGGGGTCGCTGTCATCGCTCGATTACTTCAAGCAGGAGAAACTGTTCACGAAAGGAAATTCCCCCGTGTTCAACAAGAAAAAAGAAAAATTTGTCAAGCTTTTGCTCTCCTTCCCTTTCCTGACCCGGCAGAAAGCAGAGTTCAGCATCGGTGTGGGAGAATTGGAGGATGAATATTTCCAGACGAATGTCATCGACTTCAACAACGACCAGCGGGACATGAGCCACTACATGGTTTTCGGAGGGTCGGTGGCGCTGGAAAGCAATACCCTGAACAGCCGCCAATATGCCACGTCCGGACGCAAGGAACGCCTGGTGGCCAACATCTATACGAGCCGCGAAAAATACCATGCCGGTACGGGTGAAGACCTTTACAACGGGGGATACAGTTACGACCAGTCCTGGTTGCAGCTGTCATACGAAATCGAACGTTATTTCCCCTTAACGCCCAAGTTCGTCTTGGGCAATTACATCCATGCCTATTATTCATCGCGCAATTTCAGCCACAATTACACGGCGACCATGATGCAGGCCGGTGAGTTCTCGCCCACGGCGCACAGCAAGATTACCTACAATGAGTCTTTCCGTGCCAACCAGTTCATCGGTGCGGGGGTCATGCCCATCTACCAGTTTACTCCCATTTTCCATGCTCGGGCGGAGATGTATGTATTTGCCCCTGTCTACCCCATCCTTCGGGACGATGAGTCGCAGGTCTATTATGGGAAACTGTTCAGCCGGATTGAGTATATGGGAGAGATTTCTCTGGTAATCAAACTGCCGTTCGGGGCTGTCAGCACGTACGTAAATTATTACAGTTCACCGTCCACAGACTGGAATTTTGGTCTGACATTAGGCTGGCAGATATTCAACTCACGGTTTATCGAATGAAAAAGTTGAGGAAAAATTTGGAAGTCACCACAAAAGTAGCTATCTTTGCAGCCGTCAAAAGAAAAATGGCCGCGTAGCTCAACTGAATAGAGCATTTGACTACGGATCAAAAGGTTGTAGGTTTGAATCCTGTCGCGGTCACTTCTTTGGACATTGTAATATAAATGGTATGGCCGCGTAGCTCAACTGAATAGAGCATTTGACTACGGATCAAAAGGTTGTAGGTTTGAATCCTGTCGCGGTCACACGGAGAGGGATAAGTTAATTATCCCTCTTTTTCTTTTCCGTTGAAACTCACGTATGCTATTCTTTCAATTTGTATGAAATGTTCCCGTCCTTGTCAATCAACAAATCGATGTTGAAGTAAGACAATTCATCGGGGATACTTACCGTAGCCTGGTAATGGTAGGTTTCGGCACTGACACCCATAAAATCCATGTCCGACAGGATGGCCATCCGCAGGAAGCCGGACGGTACTACCCCCTCGAACATTTCCTTGCTGACATCTTTGGAATACAACCGATTCCTCCCTTCATAAACACAGATATGAATGATATTGTCGTAATACACATTATCTACTATCATCCCTTCTTCGGTAACGGTGGGATGGAACACTTTTTTGGTGGAAGGGTTAATATAGACATATCCCCGGTATCGTTTCCCGCCGGATATGACAACCGAGTCCTTCTTAATCACTTTCTGTTCGGGTTCTGCCACAGGCCGGTAACCAAAAGGTATCGTGTCAGAGTCCGACTTGTGCAGGCTCACCCATTCCCCCGTGGATGTATAGAAACGGAAAATGTTTTCACTGATGTCAGATATACGATAAGCCACCCATTCCGAACCGTACACGAGGATTGTATCCCTGGAAATGCTGAAACGGAATGGAGCATTCACCTGGCTGGCCAAGTACATGCTGTCTCCCTTCACTTTCAATATGGGCATTCCGGTGTTGTCGTCTAACCAGATACCTTGCAGGTACTGCATTGTAGCAAGGGTACTTTCATCTTCTGCCTTTTCTGCATTTTCCTCCGGTTTTCCGGTACAAGCAGCAAACAACACCATTCCTGTGGCAAACCATACCTTTCTCATGTTCTTCTGCTATGATTACATTTTTTACTTTGTTTTCGCCACAAAAGTATAACAAATTAGCCAAGATTCGTAGTATATAAAAGAAAAAATCATATATTTGCAGTATGATTGAACTGGCCAAACATATAGAAACATTATTGCTGGAGAACGATTGTGTCATCGTCCCGGGGTTAGGAGGTTTTATCGCCCACTACTGCCCTTCTTCGTATAACAGGGAAACGAGGGAGTTTTGCCCTCCGGCACGCACTGTAGGGTTCAATCCTAAGGTGGTGATGAATGACGGTTTGCTGGTGCAGTCGTACATGCAGGCATACAATACCGACTTCCCCGATGCCACACGGAAAATAGAAAAAACCGTGGCCGAACTGAAAGAAATGCTTTACAAGGAAGGGTGTGTATACTTGAAAAACGTAGGGACACTCTGCTACAATATACAAGGGGGTTATGAATTCGAGCCGGCAATAGGCGGGTTCCTCACCCCTTCCCTCTATGGCTTGGAAACTTTCAGTCCGCAGAAATTAACGTTCAAACCGTCCTTTGTCCCGCTACACCCTGTACGCAAGGAGCACATGAGGCGTAGGTGGTTTCCTGCCGACAGGCGGAAACGGATTTTCCGTTACGGAATCAGGAATGCGGCTGCTGTAGCTGCCACCATTCTGTTGTTCTTTTTGTTTTCTGTCCCAGTAAAAAACACATACATCGACGAGGCCAGTTATGCCGCACTCGGTTCGGCAGGTTTGTTTGATGCCATCCGTAACCAGTCGGCTGCATCGAGCGTAATATCCTCACTCCCACAGCCCGACAGGCAGGTGGACGAAAAGCCCCGGACAGAAAAACAGACGGTGAAAAACAATGTCAATACGCTGAAACCAACGGTTGTGAAAACCGAAAAGGTGGCGAACGTACAAGAAGAAAAAGCCGATACACCGGCAAAGGAAACAGTCGGGTCTGGACAAGCCGGAAAGCAGGAGTCCCCTACTCCGGCCGTTTCCGTCCCGGCATCATCCAAGGGAAACAATTACATCATCGTGGCAAGCCTTACCAATTCCGCCGATGCTGAAAAAATGGTCAAGAACCTCAAGCAAAAAGGCTATGCGGAAGCCCAAGTAGTGGAGTCACAGGGCAGATACCGGATTGCCTTGTCCGGCTATGCCAGCAAGGAGGATGCCTATAATAGAGTGAATGAACTGAAAAAACAGGCCGAATTTGCATCAGCATGGGTATTTACTTCCAAGTAAGCGATTCAAAAGTAAAAAGCGTCATTTAAAAAAAATGAAAAGAGTAAGATGTCCCAAGTGTGACAATTATATCCTGTTCGATGAGACCAAATACCGCGAAGGCCAGTCAATTGTGTTCGAATGTGACCAGTGCAGGAAACTGTTTTCCATCCGCATCGGAAAAGCACGGGATGCAAGTGCCGGGCGAGGTGAATCCGAAGTCAGGAAAGATACTGCAGACTGGGGAAAAATAGTGGCGATAGAAAATGTATTCGGTTACAAACAGGTATTGGATTTACACGAAGGTGACAACATCATCGGGCGACGTTCCAAAGGTACGGAAGTGGACGTTCCCATAGAAACAAACGACCCAAGCATGGATCGCCGCCATTGTATCTTGAACGTAAAACGGGACAAGCAGGGCGAAATTGTCTATACGCTGCGCGACAACGACAGCATCACCGGTACATTCTTGATGAACGATTTGCTGGGGCCCAAAGACCGTGTGCGTATCGAAAGCGGAGCGGTCTTTACCTTGGGTGCCACTACCCTGATACTCCGTGAGCCGGAAAATCGGTCTGCAGACTGACCACTGAACTGAATACGGAACAGAAAAGCCCGTATAGGGATGAAAATCCATATACGGGCTTCCTTCTTTACTTTTTGTTGTATTTCTTCAAACCCAGTTGGTTCCCTTTCTTACTTTCCCAAGTAAGAAGCCAATTCGGAAGGACTCACGTTTTTTGCCACAATTACCCCATTCTTGCCTATCAGATAATTGCCGAAGCCCTCTTTCAGGCCGAATGAACGGAAAACCTCCGAACCGGAACCGTTTGTTTCCACATAGCAACGGGCATCCGCAATCCCGTCCTGCCGTACCGCAGCATGGAAAACCGATGCATAGCGGTCAAAGGAAACAGATACCATTTCCACATGGTCCAACTGTCCGGCCATGTGCGCCAATGCGGCATTTTTTTGCCTGGACACCGCATCGTAACTTGCCCAGAAGCTCAACAGTGTGTACCCTTCACGGGCGGAATGCAGGTTGAGCGGCTGCATTGTGTCGCAAAGAACCAAGTCGGGAACCTTGTCACCTACCTGCAATTTCTCTGCATGGACGTTCTCTTTGCTGAATGAAAGAGAAATCAAGGAACTGAATACTAATACAACAAAAAACCATTTTACATTTTTAGCCATGTAATTGATTTTAGTTAATACTATCCGGGACTGCCGTTCTACAGTGATTTCTCCCCGGAACATTACCTTGATGACAGGAAGCACATATACGTCGTACCCCTCGCCATTTTCTGTTGAAATCGTTGCAAAGATAAGTGTTTTACATGTTCGCTGTGCAAAAAAGCAAGAAAAAATATGTTTTTCAGCATAAAAATTAATCTATATCATGCCTATCCTCCTCATTTCCTTTATCAAATCAGGCTTTGTATCAAAATAAACGTGTATATTTGCAAAGAGTAACAGCTGATAAATAAAGAACAAACATACTGACGACATTTTTATGAAGTTTACCGAACTGAATTTGGAAGAAAGTGTCCTCCAGGCACTCGAAGCTATGAACTTTAAAGAATGCACACCAGTGCAAGAACAAACCATACCTGTCATTTTGGAGGGAAGAGACCTGATAGGCGTGGCGCAAACCGGTACCGGAAAAACGGCCGCCTATTTGCTTCCCGTCATCAACCAGTTGAGCAAGGGCGGTTATCCTGCAGATGCCATAAACTGCATCATCATGGCTCCTACGCGTGAACTGGCACAGCAGATAGATCAGCAGATGGAGGGATTCTCCTATTTCATGCCGGTATCAAGTGTCGCCATTTACGGTGGGAACGATGGGATCCGTTTCGAACAGGAAAAAAAAGGGCTGACCTTGGGTGCAGATGTCGTAATCGCTACTCCCGGACGCCTGATCAGCCACATCAGCCTGGGATACGTTGATTTGTCGAAAGTGTCGTTTTTCATCCTCGATGAAGCCGACCGGATGCTGGATATGGGCTTTTCGGACGACATTATGCAGATTGTGAAATACTTGCCGAATGAGCGGCAGACTATTATGTTCTCCGCCACCATGCCGACCAAAATACAACAGCTGGCAAAGACTATTCTGAGCAATCCCGCAGAGGTCAAACTCGCCGTATCGAAACCCGCTGAAAAAATTATCCAAGCAGCTTATGTGTGTTACGAAGCCCAAAAGTTGGGCATCATTAAAAGCCTTTTCAAACAACAGGACCCTGAACGGGTCATCATCTTCGCCTCTTCGAAACTGAAAGTGAAGGAAGTGGCGAAGGCACTGAAAAGGCTTCACCTGGACGTGGGCGAGATGCATTCCGACCTGGAGCAAAGTCAGCGCGATGAAATCATGCATGAGTTCCGCAACGGGCATATCAAGATGCTGGTAGCCACAGATATCGTGGCACGTGGCATCGACATCGATGACATTCGCTTGGTAATCAACTATGATGTGCCCCACGACAGTGAAGACTACGTACACCGTATCGGCCGTACGGCACGTGCCAACAATGATGGTTGTGCCATTACGTTCGTCAGCGAGACAGATCAGACCCGTTTCAAGCAAATAGAAGTTTTTTTGGATAAGGAAATTTACAAAATCCCCGTCCCTGCTGAATTAGGAGAAGCACCTGTGTATGCCCCTCATGCAAGCCAGCGTGGAAACGGAGGGAAGAAAGGCGGAAAGAAATTCAATCACAGCCGCCCGCAGAACAAGAGGAAGAAGAAACCGGGCAACTCCTGACAATATTGCAGGCTAATTGTGACGCGTAAAACAACTCACTCACACATGTATCCTCAACGGATTGTGTCGTATGAACGTACCAGCTTCTCGTCTTTGCGGATGGCACGGACGGCAAGTCCGTTCAATATGATTGACAGCAAGGGCAGACAGACGCTCCCTGACGGGGTAAAGTTACCGTAACCGTCCAAAACAGAAAGAACCATCACCGCCTCTACGGCATAATACCCTACCAGCACAACGATTCCTGCCATAGAGAGTCGGATTTGCAATTTACGTTTCTTGTATTGGAAAATGGCCACCAACGAAAAGATGGCGGAAACTAATAAAAGAAGGAACATCGGACAGGATGTATAGTCTGCCGTACCGTTGGGAGCAATGGTTGAAAAACTGGTCAGCGTGGTCACGTCCGTTCCTGCATGGAAATAACCCGCCGGCAACAACATCGCCGTTACCGTCAGGACGGCGGCAATAAACAAATAAACGGTTTGAATACGTTGTATCATATTGTTGACAATTTTCTTATAAAGGCTCTAAAAAGATATAAAAGAAAGGGACACATTCCCCTGCGCCAATTTCTCCAGCGTTTTGTGATGATTGTGTCCCCGTAATATCCGTATAGGTGTGGTTCTTTTATTGCAATTTTTCCTTTTCCTTGGCCGGGTTGCGGTAATACACTTTTCCTTCAATGTATTCCTGCGTGGCAATCAGGGTAGGTTTTGGCAATTTTTCATAATAGCGCGAAATCTCTATCTGTTCCCTGTTTTCGAAGACTTCCTCCAAGTTGTCGTTGTACGAGGCAAATTCCTGTAATTTCTTTGACAGATCGTTCTTCATCTCTACGGCAATCTGGTTTGCACGCTTCCCGATAATGGCTACGGTTTCATAGATATTGCCGGTATCTTCACACAGTTCCATCAGATTGCGTGTCACCGTATTGGTTGGGGCATTTGTCTTTTTATAATCCATAATTTTACCTTATTATAAATCTTAATCCGTTTCTTCTTCTTCTTTTATATACTTGCTGGCATCCTCGAATATCTCTTCTACCTCTTTTATGTATTTGCTTTCAGGAAATTCATTCTTGAAGGCATAATATTCATCAATGGCATCGCGCATGCGCTCTTCTTTCTTTTCGAGCACGCTCCCTTTCGCCATATCATATTTAGCCCGCAGGATTAGAATTGAAAGATCTTCACGCCTTTTCGTATAGGGATAGTCACGCAAGACATTCTGAGCCGTTACCACTGCTGCCAGATAGTTGTTACCCGTGTTGCTGTATGAGGTGTTTCCGATGTACGCGCCCAGGTTATAATACAATTGGGCAGAGAGGTATTCCTTTTCTACCAGCTTGTCCTGCAATTCGTATATCATATCCTGAGCCACCTCTTTCCTCACACTGGTAGGATAATATTCGATAAACATCTGTAATTCATCGATGGCCTTGTACGTGCTTGTCTGGTCCAGACGAGGTTCGGGTGTATCCAGGTACAAGGCTTTGCCGCAGAAGAAACGTGCCAGTTCCGTGTAAATGCCACGCGGATAGGTGGTGTAATAAACATTGAAGTAATGGGAAGCCGATAGGTAGTCACCTTGATTGAAGTAAGCCATGGCCAGCATGTATGCCGACTCTTCCGCACTGCCCGTTCCTTTCAGGATAGGAATCAACTCTTCCAAAAGGGTAGTCGCCCGGTTATTCTGCCCCTTGGCGAAATAGCCTTTAGCTGCTTCATACTTGTATTCATAATCCATGCTTTTCAGCACCTTATTATATTCACCGCACGATGATAATATCACGCACGAAAGCGATGCCACAACGATAAGCTTTTTCATTTTTGTCACATATATTGCTGCAAAATTACGGCTTTCCGCCGAATAATACAACATCTCAATGTTTTTTAACTGAGAATGTGTCCCGGTTGCCCCACCCTACCACGTTCTCCGTACTTGCGAGTATGCGGAATATTGTGTAATTTCGCATGATTTATATTATCACAGCTAGTTTATGAATTTCGAATTAGTATCGGATTACCAGCCTACGGGCGACCAGCCGGAAGCCATCGCACAACTGACAGAAGGTTTAAAGGGAGGCATTCCTGCCCAAACCTTATTGGGCGTTACCGGATCGGGAAAGACATTTACCATCGCCAATGTCATCAAGAATATCAACAAGCCGACACTGATTCTCAGCCATAACAAGACACTTGCCGCCCAGTTGTATGGAGAATTCAAAAGTTTTTTCCCGAACAATGCCGTGGAATATTATGTCTCGTATTATGACTATTACCAGCCGGAAGCCTATATTCCTTCCACTGACACATACATTGAAAAAGACCTGGCTATCAACGGGGAGATAGACAAGTTACGTTTGGCAGCCACCTCTTCCCTGCTTTCGGGCAGGAACGATGTGATTGTGGTGTCATCCGTCTCCTGCATCTACGGTATGGGGAATCCCGCCGAATTTTATAATAATGTAATTGATATCCGGAAAGGAAAATTGCTGGACAGGAATGTGTTCTTGCGCCGGCTGGTGGACAGCCTGTATGTACGCAACGACCTCGATCCGGCGCGTGGAAATTTCCGCGTAAAGGGGGACACGGTGGATGTTTTCCTGGCATATACCGATTACCTGCTGCGGGTAACGTTTTGGGACAATGAAGTAGACTCCGTCGAAGAGATAGATCCCATATCCGGGCATCGCATCGGAGAGTTTGAGGAATACAAAATTTATCCTGCCAATCTGTTCATGACCAGCAAGGAAACCACACTTCGCGCCATCCACCAGATTGAAGACGACCTGGCCAAACAGGTCGCATGGTTTGAAGAACAAGGAAAACCCTACGAGGCCAAACGCCTGCATGAGCGGGTTACATACGACATGGAAATGCTGCGCGAACTGGGGCATTGTTCCGGCATAGAAAATTACTCCCGTTATTTCGACGGGAGGGTACCTGGCACACGTCCTTACTGCCTGTTAGACTTCTTCCCGAAAGATTTCCTGACCGTCATCGATGAAAGTCACGTGAGTGTGCCGCAGCTACGAGGCATGTACGGTGGAGACCACGCACGCAAAGAAAATCTGATAGAGTATGGATTTCGCCTGCCTGCCGCCATGGACAACAGACCGCTCAAATTCGAGGAATTCCAGCAAATGGTGCACCAGGTGATTTATGTCAGTGCGACCCCTGCCGAATACGAGTTGCAACAAAGTGAGGGTATAGTAGTGGAGCAGGTCATCCGTCCTACGGGACTGCTTGACCCGATTGTCGAAGTACGTCCCAGCATGAACCAAGTGGATGACCTGATGGAAGAAATCCAGCAATGCATCGAACGGGAAGAACGTGTATTGGTGACTACTCTGACCAAACGTATGGCAGAAGAACTGACTGAATACCTGTTGAGAGGGGGAATCCGCTGTACCTATATCCACAGCGATGTGGAAACGTTGGAACGTGTCAAAATCATGGACGACCTCCGGCAGGGCATATACGATGTGCTGGTAGGCGTCAATCTGCTCCGCGAAGGACTGGACCTGCCGGAAGTGTCGCTGGTAGCCATTCTTGATGCAGACAAGGAAGGTTTCCTGCGTTCACACCGTTCGCTGACACAAACTGCCGGACGGGCTGCCCGAAACATCAACGGGAAAGTAATCATGTATGCCGATAAGGTTACCGACAGTATGCGCCAGACCATAGAAGAAACCAACCGCAGGCGTGCCAAGCAGCTTGCATACAATGAAGCGAACGGTATCACGCCCCAACAAATCAAGCGGTCGCATAGCAATGTACTGCTGAATGTGGCAAAAGAAGAAAATACTTCGCCCAAACAACGGCAGGCATATACGGAAACAAGCGGGCAGATAGCAGTGGCAGCTGACCCGATTGTGCAATATATGTCGAAAGAACAATTGCAGAAAAGCATGGAACGCACGCGAAAACTGATGCAGGAAGCTGCCCGGAAATTGAACTTCATCGAAGCGGCACAATACCGTGATGAGTTGTTCCGTTTGGAAGATATATTGAAAGAAAAGGCATGAGCGGCAAATAAAAAAATATGTGCCCCGATGAAGCTTTCCACCGGGGCACATTACTTATTTTAAGCACATAAACAGATTACTTGTCTATATTAATGCCTTTATTGTGCAATGTCAAGGCCATCAAACGGACATAATCCGCATACTGCTTCTCATCCAATGTCTTTTTCATTAGCTTCAAGTTGCCATATACCGCATTCCGTACCTTTTGATCCGGATTCTTCTTGGATTTATTAGCAAGTTTCATTTGTTCCTGAAAATAGTCGCAAATATTTGCCACTTCTTCATTCTGTGCCGAAGAAAGTTTCAGATAGTGGCTCAATTTAGTTTTGTTTATTGAACCGTCCCATTTTGCAGCAACAACTGTTGAATCGTTCACACCTTCAGCAAAAACTGACATTGAAAATGCCATAACAGCTACCAATGTTAATCCAAACTTTTTCATAATACCTAAATTTTAAATGTTACCTAAAAACTTGTTACCTTAAAAATAATCTATCTTTTAAATCTAGTTTAGCTCGAGCTTTTATCTTTTTACCGATGCAAAGATAAAAACATGTTGAATAACATAAAAACAAAACACGAATAAATTTCAGGCATAAGTGTCATTTATTGACATATATCAACATTCACATGTCAAATTGAATGATTTTGTAAAAGTTTTGTAATATTCAGAGAACAATAAAAAAGGAGAAGCAGCTATTTGAAAGCGCAGCGTATATAGCCAGATTCTCCTTTTCAATATAGTTTAATCCAAGTTGCGTAATACGAAATGAGTAACTTCTACCTCACCGTCCCCGGCATATATGGCAGGACGAACGGAAAGAAAACCATACAGGACATTGTGATGGACACCGCTGATTTCGAATGCCCACGGGTATTTGTGCCACTCTTTCCCATCGATGCTGTACCATGCCGAAAGGACATGCGCGTCATTGCGCATCCTTAACCAAAGCTTGTCTTTCACATTTTCCACAAAGTACGACTGCTTACTGCGGCTAACCTGTCCTCGACGGTAACGAAGCAGGTGTTCCCGATTGAAGCCAAAACCAAAATGGTAATCTTCATTGTAATATGCCACCAGTCCTGCCGAAGCACCGGGAGTATTCAGCTCGAAACAAGCTTCCACTTCGTAACGGTGCGCACCCGTTCGCGCCAGCAAGGGGGAAGCGTTTTTGGGACTATTCCCTACCCCTTTGATTACAATCCGTCCTTCTTCGGAAGAGATTTTAAAACGGTCGTCTATGCAATGTTCCTTATAGGTTTGCCATACCAAGTCGCCCATATATGTTTCTTTCAGTCGTTTAGGTGCAGGCAGGGAGATATCCCCTTCTTTTAGGTGAAGCCAGCCATCTTCCCCCAAGACAAGCTCGCGTATCAAAGTCTGGCGTCCTAAAGTCTGAAAACCGTTTTCGTAGGCATGAAACAACATGAAAATACGTCCATCAGGCGTATCGACAAGGGAACCATGCCCCTTGCTCCACCACTTTTCTTGGCACGACCATGTGCGAAGCAAAGGATTGGAAGGCGCATTTTCCCACGGACCCAAAATACACTTGCTCCGTGCCTGTATCACCATGTGACTGGTAGGAGGACCAGCCGTACCACCTTCTGCAGCAAAGAGGTAATAATACTCTCCCACTTTCTTGATATTGATGCCTTCCAAAGACACTCCTTCGATGTCCCATTCTTCGGGGATAGGCCAACCATCGTAAATACGGACGGGGTCACCCGTAATCTTTGTTCCGTCATCCGAAAGGGGATGCAACGTACCCGAACTGAGCAGCAAGTAACGTTTTCCGTCAGCATCGGTGACATGCTCAGGGTCAATTTCCCCTATTTTCAAGTCCACCGGCTTGCTCCATGGTCCTTCGGGACTGTCTGCCCATACTACCATGTTCGTTTTGTTTCCTTCTGCGTCACGGGTAGGCAAGTAGATGTAAAAACGGTCATGGAAGACACACAGGTCAGGTGCCCAGATATCTCCGTTATATTCCGGTAAGGCAACAGAACACGGACGCCAATCAACGAGATTATCGGATTCGTAGACTATTAGCCCTGGCGTATAGACAAATGAGGAATGAACCATATAATACTTTTCACCATAGCGTACGATGGATGGGTCAGGGTTGTCTCCTTCCAATAAGCATATCGTAGTACGGTCTTCATCCGGTATTCCAGACAAGGGCAATTGCGCTTCTAACGTCATGTTTCCCATAGCAAACAAAAGTCCGGCAACAAAAATTGTTTTATACATAATTCATACAGTTTGGTTGGTATAGTCAAGCAGAAATATATTGCGAAAAACTTCAAAATAACCAATTGAATATCAATTTTATCCAACTAATAACTTTTGCAAACCAATTCTGATTGACTATAAAATATTTCACAAATATACAAATTCCACTATAGAATGTTGTCATTCACGTTCTATATTCGTAAATTCGCAGAGGAAAAACGAATGTTTCCCTTACATCCCTGCGGATTAGACGGATGCAAGCATTCGGATCCAAAGCTGCTAATAATATAAATATGTGTGGAATCGTAGGATACATAGGTAAGCAAGAAGCTTACCCTATTTTGATAAAAGGATTGAAACGACTGGAATACAGAGGATATGACAGTGCCGGAATAGGACTCATCACCCATACCCATCAGTTAAACGTGTACAAAGCGAAAGGAAGGGTGTCAAACTTGGAAGAAGTGGTTGCGCAAAAAGATATTTCCGGATACATCGGCATCGCCCATACCCGCTGGGCGACACACGGAGAGCCTTGCCAGGCAAACGCCCATCCTCATGTGTCCCAATCGGGCAACTTGGCATTGGTACATAATGGTATCATCGAAAACTATGCCGGCGTGCGCGAACAACTCCAGCGAAAGGGATATACGTTCCAAAGCTCTACGGATACGGAAGTGCTCGTCCAATTGATTGACTATCTCCAGGCAGACAATCAAATCGATTTGTTACAAGCTATACAGATTGCCTTGCACAGGGTTATCGGGGCATATGCCATCGCTATTATCGACCAACGCCACCCGGAAAGGATTATTGCCGCCCGTAAAAGCAGCCCTCTGGTTATCGGCGTAGGGGAAGATGAATTTTTCCTGGCATCCGATGCTTCGCCGATTATAGAATATACCGACCGAGTGGTTTACCTGCAAGACGGTGAGATAGCCGTATTAGAGACAGGTAAAGAACTGAAGGTGGTGAACTTGGACAACAAACTTCAGCCTGCCGAAATCAAAAAGATAGATATGCATATCGGGCAATTGGAAAAAGGGGGATACCCGCATTTCATGCTGAAAGAAATCTTCGAGCAGCCGGAATGCATCAACGATTGCATGCGTGGAAGGGTGAACAAAGAGACGCATCAGGTAATTCTATCTGCTGTAAACGACCACAAGGAACGTCTGTTAAATGCACGTCGCTTCATTATTGTGGCGTGCGGCACCTCATGGCACGCAGGGCTTATTGGCAAACAACTGGTCGAGGCTTTCTGCCGCATCCCCGTGGAAGTAGAATACGCATCTGAATTCAGATACCGGAACCCCGTAATCAGCGACGGGGATGTGGTAATCGCCATTTCACAGTCGGGCGAAACCGCCGATACACTGGCAGCCATCGAACTTGCCAAAGCCAAAGGAGCTTTCGTATACGGCATCTGCAATGCAGTAGGATCCTCTATCCCCCGCAGCACTGATTCAGGTTCGTATATCCATGTAGGACCTGAAATCGGTGTGGCATCCACAAAAGCCTTTACTGGACAAGTGACGGTGCTCACCATGTTGGCTTTGGCCTTGGGGCATGAGAAACAGACCATTGACGAGAAGACCTATAGCCAAATTATCAATGAGTTGGTACTGATTCCTGGAAAAATAAAGAAAGTGCTGAAACAAAACGAAAGTATAGCTGCCCTGTCGCGCACCTTCACTTACGCGCATAACTTCCTCTATTTAGGAAGAGGATACAGTTATCCTGTAGCATTGGAAGGAGCATTGAAACTGAAAGAAATCTCATACATCCACGCCGAAGGTTATCCGGCAGCAGAAATGAAGCATGGTCCGATTGCCTTGGTAGATGCGGAAATGCCGGTAGTAGTGATAGCCACCCAAAATGCCATGTACGAAAAAATAGTAAGCAACATACAGGAAATCAAGGCACGTCAAGGACACATCATCGCCCTGATAAATAAAGAAGACACCGTCATCAGAAAGATTGCCGATGAATGTATTGAAATCCCCGAAACGTTGGAATGCCTCGAGCCGCTAATCACTACCATCCCCCTTCAACTGCTTGCTTATCACATAGCTGTATGTAAGGGGAAAGACGTAGACCAACCCCGTAATTTGGCGAAATCGGTCACTGTGGAGTGAGCATGACTCACTCCACGTACAATACCAGCCCTTTCAGGTACTCTCCTTCGGGATGGTAGATGTTGACGGGATGGTCGCCGGGTTGGGTCAATTGATGGAGGATACGTACGCTTCGTCCGCTTTGTGCGGCTGCTGTGAACACTGCGTTGCGGAAATGTTCTTTCGCAACTACCTGCGAGCAAGAGAAAGTGAAGAGGATGCCTTGCGGACGAATTTTTTCAAACGCTTTTGCATTCAGCTTGATATAGCCACGTAAGGCATTGCGCAAGGCATCGCGGTGCTTGGCAAAGGCGGGCGGGTCAAGAATTACCAAATCATATTGCCCGCCCATACTGCAGTCGAGAAATTTGAAAGCATCTTCGGCAAAAGCTTCGTGGCGAGGGTCGCCAGGAAAATTCAGGCGTACATTTTCATTTGTCAGGTCGATTGCCTTCGCCGAACTGTCTACGGAATGTACCAGCTTTGCACCTCCTCGCAAGGCATAAAACGAAAAGCCTCCCGTATAACAGAACATATTCAACACATTGCGTCCCAACGCATAGCGTTCAAGCAGACACCGGTTTTCACGCTGGTCCACAAAGAAACCTGTTTTTTGCCCTTTCAGCCAGTCGACATGAAACTTCAACCCGTTTTCCATGGCTACATTGTCTGTGCTTCCTCCCAGGATAAATCCATTCTCCCTGGCAAATAGATCCGCCTTAAAAGGCAAGGTAGCTTCCGACTTGTAATATATGTTTTGTACCACATCACCCATCACTTCCACCAATGCACCAGCAATATCCATGCGGTCAAGGTGTATACCTGCCGAATGTGCTTGCATTACGGCAGTATGGCCGTAAATATCAATTACCAATCCCGGCAGATTGTCGCCTTCACCATGTACAAGGCGGAATGTGTCGGTCTGCGGATCATCGAGCAGCCCAAGTGCACGTCGTAATTCTTTGGCCGCTGAAAGCTTGCGAATCCAGAAATCGTGACCAATGGTTTCCTGCACGAACGAAAGCACGCGTACGGCTATGCTTCCGACCTGAAAATGCCCGCAGGCGATAAATTCTTTTCCTGATGTATAAACATCCACCACTTCGCCTTCCTCAGGCTCACCTTCTACACGAGCTATGGCTCCTGAAAATATCCACGGATGAAAGCGTTTCAGTGATTCTTCCTTTCCGGGTTTCAAATAAACTCTTTTGTATGACACTTCTGTTTTTGTTTTTTATTCACCTCGATATTCTTCTTCCCACACCTTCTCTGTCCGGTAGCCCCCTTGGCTGCGAAGCTCTTCCAAAAAACTATAAATCTCCACGCAAGCCCATGCATCCGTTGCTGCATATTGTTGTTGCGCTTCGCTCAACACCTCAGCTTCCCAGTTGGACAGGCGTTGCGCCTTTGAAATCTTCTTGGCAAACAACAAGGCATAGATTTTCTGCAAGCTTTTTTCCTCGATACCAAAACGAGTCACATAATCCTGTAGCTCAATCCAATTTCCATCGTGCAGATCGCCTTGGTTCCGTTTTCTCAACATGGCGAAATCATCACGCAAGGACAAACCCACTTTCAACACATTGTTCTGTAAGAACGTCTCCAGAAAATCGGGTATCCCCAAATGATTCAGTCGGAACAGAAAACACGTATCGTGCGTGGCAATCTGCAACAAAGCCACCTTGTGAACCATTCCCTTCCGGAAAGAAGGACGTGTTTCTGTATCCACACCCACCACCGAATGGGTATTGAGATAATCTACAGCCTTTTCCGCTTCACCCTCGGTGTGTATCACGAAAATGCGGCCGGAGAATTTTTCCCTTGGCATTTCTGCTATCTGTTGTTTGGATATTTTATTTCGTATGATAACCATACATTCCTGTTTGCGTAATTCTCATTCCCTGATATTTCCCTGTATCTCCTTTTCAATCTCCATCTTCCCCGTACTCCAGCCCTTTGTATAAATCGGCTTCCGTATATCCTGCATCCGCCTTAAATACAGACAAAGCAGATCCGCTTTCCTCCTCTTCCCCATCTTCCGGACAAAACCTGTATTTTACATCGTGCAATGCCCGCAGGGTATTTAACAGACGTTGTCCCCAATATTCACCAAATTGCTCCCGGCAAACCACTAATGCATCATTCATGGCTGGGTCAAATCCCGTCCGGTATATACATACAAAGTCTTTCAATGGCTGGTATATGTCCGCCAGACTTTCCGAAACTGTCTGACGGATTGGAGTTTCGCTGTAAACCATATCATCAAGGAACACATCCAAATAATCATCGTATTCCCTCATCACGGCGGCGATGTCTGCCCGCACCCGGTTGTAATCGCTTTCTGTCACAAACGCTTCCGGAGCAAAATCATCCATACGTTCGGCATACTCGGGAAGTAATAAAGCCTTTAGGTACAACAAAGAAAACAATTTCAATGCCTTATCTATAAACAGTATACGCTTCATTCCACCGGTTTGTTCCAAGAAACCGCAACATTCAGCGGCCACCGTCACAAACTCTACCGTATTCTTATCGTATATTACAGATGTGTTCTTTTCCATAAAAACCGATTGTGGGGCAAAATTACAAAAAACTACAGAATAAACGCCACTAAAACCGGATTAACACACAATAAGAACTACTTTCAAAATATGAAACTGTAATGCGATACCATCATCAAGTATGCAATATTCAGAAAGGAACTTCAGGTGAAGGATTCCCAAAGGGATTTCCGGACTGTGGTGGAAGATCGGCCGATGTGGGAGGTACATACCCTTGGGCATTCCCTGTATCTCCCCAACTGTTTATCTTCGAACGAAGCACCGGCGAAGTATGTTCATCACCCGGAACTGGCACAATCAGGTCGTCATCCGGATTCTGGAAACGGGCATATTCCCCACGGAAACGGAGCAACACATCGCCTACCGTACCGTTGCGGTGCTTGGCTATGATGATTTCGGCCATACCGTGAAGGTCATTCCCTTTTCCATCCTGATAAATCTTATAGTACTCCGGACGATGGATGAAACATACCATATCGGCATCCTGTTCGATAGCTCCCGACTCACGAAGGTCGCTCAAGATCGGACGCTTCCCGTCAATGCCCTCGCGGCTTTCCACCACACGATTCAACTGGCTCAGAGCGATGATGGGAATATCCAACTCTTTTGCCAAACCTTTGAGTGAACGTGAGATGGTACTGACCTCTTCCTGGCGGCTCCCGTACGACATGCCACTGGCATTCATCAGTTGGAGGTAGTCAATGATAATAACTTTTACCCCATGTTCACGCACCAGGCGCCGTGCCTTCGTACGCAGTTCGAATATCGACAAGGATGGAGTGTCATCCACATAGAGCGGCGCATCGTAAAGTTCCTTGATTTTGTAGTCTAACTGCCCCCACTCGTAAGGCGCCAACTGGCCGCTCTTGATTTTATCGCCTGGAATTTCGCATACATTGACAATCAGACGGTTCACTAACTGTACATTGCTCATTTCGAGCGAAAACAATGCAACGGGCACTTTGTTGTTGACCGCCATGTTTTTTGCCATTGAGAGCACAAACGCCGTCTTGCCCATCGCCGGACGTGCAGCGATAATGATAAGATCGGAATTCTGCCAGCCGGATGTCAATTTGTCAAGCTGGTGGAACCCGCTGGCCAAGCCGCTCAACCCGTCATCACGTGCCGCCGCTTTCTGCAGCATTTCATAAGCTTCCTGGATAACAGGGTTGATTTGCGTATAATCCTTCTTCAAGTTCTGCTGGGAAATCTCGAAGAGCTTCCCTTCCGCCTCCTGCATCAAGTCGTCCACATCCTGCGTTTCATCGAACGCCTTGGTCTGGATAGCACTAGTAAACGAAATCAGTTCACGCGCCAAAAATTTCTGAGCGATGATACGCGCATGATATTCGATATGTGCCGATGAAGCCACCTTGCCACTAAGCTGGCTGATGTAAAACGGGCCCCCAACCTCTTCCAAGTCACCCCGCGACCGCAACTGCTCGGTTACCGTCAGAATGTCGATGGGTTTCTGCTGAATCGCCAAATCGGTTATCGCCGCATAAATCAGCTGGTTGCGGTGCTCGTAAAAAGACTCCGGACGGAGGATTTCACTCACCAACGAATAGGCATCCTTCTCAATCATCAATGCCCCCAACACGGCTTCTTCCAGTTCAGGGGCCTGCGGTTGCAGGTGCCCATATTCATCCACAGCCTTCATCTTTGCCGTCTTGGGGACGCGTGTCATTCTCTTGGTCTCTGCCATTATCCGTATTGTTTTTCGCAGAAGGGTTCCTTAGCTTTACGCTTCTCCCTTAAAGTCGCTTAAAGGCGGGATGAAAGTCTTGTTTGCCCGCTGCTGTTCAGGCATGCGGATTTCTCCGAAATTGCGTTCATACTTCACGATATTGTCCTGCAAGGCAAACATCAGGCGCTTGGCATGTTCGGGTGTCATGACGATACGCGACTGCACACCTGCTTTCGGCAAGCCCGGCATGATACGTACAAAGTCCAAAATAAATTCGGAAGTAGAATGTGTGATGATGGCCAGATTGGCATACGTGCCTTGAGCCACTTCGTCTTTCAACTCGATTTGCAGTTGATCCTGCGCATTTTTGTTTTCGTTTTCCATAATGATTCAACTAAATTTAATTCATGTTTGTTTGACAAATGTAAGAAAAGTTTCCAACATGATGAAACAGGCAGGCTATTTCTTTGTTTCCGACACCGAAAGTATCTGTTTGTACCGCTCCGGGGAAACAAGCACCTCCACAGCCTGATTTAGGTCGGCATCGTCTTTTAGCCGCTGCATCACCGCACCTCGGGCGTAGAAATAGCGCGTGGCAATCTCTTCGGCTATCTGTTCCTTTATCGGTTTGGAAAAATAGTCCAAGTCGCGGTCAAGGTTATGATTCAGCTTCTGTTCCAAAGCCTTGAATTCTTCTGTTGCCCCTTCCAGGTATCCTTCAAACTCCGCCACTTCCTTCAATGTTTTCAACGCCTGTTCGCTTTGGCGGTCGTATGTGAAACCCGCATCCTTCACCATTTTCTTGAAATCTGTGTAATCCTCATCCGTAATCTGCAATGAGTCAAGCGAAACCAATGATGCATGATCCAGGCAATACTGGGTGGCATAATCGAATATCAGGTCTTCATTCATCAGATAAAACAGGATATTGGGATACTTGTCCCCTTTCACTTCTATGTCCGGGCGAATCCCTCCTCCATCGCGCACTTCGCGCCCTGCCGCCGTATGAAACACATTGGTCAGGCTGTCCGGTATGCGTGCAACAGACCCGTCGGCATTTTTCTTCGCATAATCGATGGCCTGTATGCATCGCCCGCTGGGAATGTAATATTTTGAAGTTGTAACTTTCAGCGTTCCGTTGTAGGGCAGCTGGCGCGTGGTCTGCACCAATCCTTTGCCGAAAGTACGCATCCCTACCACTATGGCACGATCCATGTCCTGCATCGCCCCGCTCAATATTTCGGAAGCCGATGCCGTGTTGCCGTTTACCAAAACGGCCAGTGGGATTTCCGTGTCAATCGGTTCGCCGGTGGTCTTGAAGGAACCTGCCGCCTGCTTGATTTTCCCTTTGGTCACCACGATTTCCTTTCCTTTCGGTACAAACAGGTTGATAATGTCTACAGCCTCTTGCAGCGAACCTCCTCCATTGTCACGCAAGTCGATAATCAATGCCTTGGCTCCCTGTTCCTTCAACTCGATGAATGCTTTCTTGACATCTTTGGCACAATTGTCTGTAAAGCTTGTGAGCGAGAGATAACCGATGCTGTCCCTCACCAGCCCATAGTAAGGTACGGGATTGTTCCGGATATTCTTGCGGGTAATCTTAAATTCCATCACCGTACTGTCGTTTTTCAGCGGACGGAGCACTTTCAGGATAAACGAAGTACCCGGTTCCCCACGCAATGCCTCGCTTACTTTCGACGAAAACTCCTGGGGTTTCATGTCACCGCGCACCATGTCTTTCCCTCCCACCGAAAGGATGATGTCACCGGCCTTGACACCCGCTTCCGCAGCCGGCATGCCTTCAATCGGTTCGATAACGGCAATACGGTCTTTCTTCTTGTAATAGCGGATCACCGCCCCGATTCCTCCATATTTACCTGTAATCATTTCTTTCAGGCTGCTCATCTCTTCCTCCGGGTAATACTCCGTATAAGGGTCCGTCAGTGCCAGCATCCCATTTATCCCGTTCTGTATCATCCTTTCCGAGTTGATGGTGTCCACGTAAAACAGTTCAAGCTCTTTGACTATGGAATTGAAGATATCCAGATTCTTCGCTATCTGGAAATTACGGTCATCGTCCTTCACCGTGAAACTGGATAACCCCAACCCTATTAACATGACAAATGCCCCTAAAAGTGTCTTTTTCATATTCATATTTTACTGTATGATAAAAATCGTTGCAAATAAACACATTATTCCGTATAGGCATGCAGAACGGCGATAATATTTAACTTTATTTCGTTTGTTCCTCCCACATGTGGTATACTAAGGGAAAAGTGACAGATTGGCATATCGGAAGGTTTGGCACTCCTTTTGTTGGACTATTACATAAGAAATTTATTGCTAACAATAAAAAAACTTTGTATTATGATTTCAGAAAAATTACAAAACGCCATGAATGCGCAAATCGCAGCCGAAATGTGGTCTTCCAACCTTTATCTCTCCATGTCTTTCTACCTGCAGAAAGAAGGTTTTGATGGCTTTGCACATTGGATGCGCAAACAGTCGCAGGAAGAGTTGCAACATGCATACGATTTGGCAGACTATATTGCCAAGCGTGGCGGAACAGCCAAGGTAGACAAGATTGATGTTGTCCCTCAGGGATGGGGAAGTGTGACCGAAGTTTTTGAACATGTATATCGGCACGAATGTCATGTGTCTGACTTGATTGATGAGCTGGTCAACGTGGCTTCCGGAGAAAAAGATAAGGCTTCGCAAGACTTCTTATGGGGGTATGTCCGCGAGCAAGTGGAAGAAGAAGCTACCGCACAAGGCATTGTCGACAAACTGAAAAAATGCAACGACTATGCGGGAGTTTTGTACCTGAACGATAAGTTGGGGACACGCGAATAAAAGGTTTTGGGGCACGAAGGCATAAGGTCCTCTTTTGTGTTTTCGTGCCCTATGTAAAAATATGATGACTACAAGTTTGTACATGCGGTTGTGGAATTGGTGCTGCCGTTTCCGGCATCAGGGCGGATATGGCGTGCATTCGCCTTCCGACTTTTTCCTGATCACTTCCGTTATCTATGAAAAAATGCCTTATTACGTGTTCCACGACTTACATTATTTGCGGGAAGACATGGAACGGTGGCCGCATTACCGGGAAAAAACCGACCAGCTTCTCTTCCGGATGGTCAATTATTGGCAACCGGCCTCGATGTTGGAAGTGGGTACAGGAAGTGGTTTACAGACACGGTATATGGCTGAAGCTAAACGGGTACGGATGATTACCATAGACGAAGGCAATCCCCAAACCGAAATCGTACGCTTTCTTTCGGCATGCCCATGGGTAGAATGCCGGTATGGCGACATACTTGCCACGGTGGGAAAGTTTTTGCGTGAAGAGCCTTTCCCCGAATGGATTCATATTGGACATACACCTTATTATAAAGAAGTGTACGAGATGTTGCTTCCCCATGTTACGGATCGTACGTGCATCGTGGTAAGTTTCCCGTATGCAATGCGAAGCAAAAAAAAATGGTGGAAATCGGTCATGACCGATCCGCGGACAGGCGTGATTTTCGATTTGTACGATGTCGGCATCATATTCTTCGACAAAAAGCGGGTGAAAGAGTGCCGTGTGGTGAATTTCTTTTAAGCGGAACAACATGAAACGATAATACTATGAAAAAAAGTATGATTTATACACGTACAGGGGACGATGGCACAACGTCTTTGGTGGGAGGCGTACGGGTGTCCAAAACGCATGCACGATTGGAGGCCTATGGCACCATCGACGAGTTGAATGCCTTCCTCGGATGTCTGGTTTCATTAATGGAAACGGAGGACAAAATGCTGCGATTCGTGCAACACAAGCTTTTCGCTGTGGGTGCATATCTTGCCACCGATACATCAAAAACCGGTTTGCATGCAGAAAGCCATATCACAGCCGAAAACGTGAAAAGACTGGAGCAAGCTATCGACGAACTAGATGCTTCTTTGCCCGCACTTCATGATTTCGTGTTGCCGGGAGGTGCTTTTGCCGCTTCGGTATGCCAGATTTGCCGCACGGTATGCAGAAGGGCGGAACGCCGTATTTTAATAGTGGAAGAAAGTGAAGAGGAGTGTAGGATTGACGAAAATGTAAAGCAATTTGTCAATCGTTTATCTGATTATTTATTCCTTCTATCGCGAAAATTAAATCAGTTAACACACTACGATGAAATTTATTGGGATAAACGTTGCGAATGAAATAATTTGTTATACTTTTGCGGCACAAAATGATGAGAAGTAAAACTTTAAAAGGGAGATGCTATGTATTGGACTTTGGAATTGGCCTCAAAATTGGAAGATGCACCGTGGCCTGCAACAAAAGATGAACTTATTGATTATGCCGTGCGTTCGGGAGCCCCGATGGAAGTGATTGAAAACTTGCAGGAGATGGAAGATGAAGGTGAAATATACGAAAGTATAGAAGACATTTGGCCGGATTATCCAAGCAAGGAGGATTTCTTTTTCAACGAGGAGGAATATTAGTAGCCTTCAAACTGGCTAAATGGTTAAATATCAGCGTGATAAACAAAGATAATTTGTTTGTTACGCTGGTGTTTTATGGTGTTCTATGGCGTGGTTTGTTTGTCTAAATTACGGATT
>CAZAUU010000017.1:0-40467 GCA_964488405.1 uncultured Phocaeicola sp. | reverse complement strand
AAAATTCTGTGATTACCTATTCTTTTCTGTTATTTGTTTATCCCGAACTCACGTATGAATTGGTTGGCTAATTTTATGGTATTCACTGAATGTTCCTAAGCAAAGCCAAAAGAAAAAGTGTATCAAAAGGAAATTATTTTTCCTCCTTTTGACACACTTTTTCTTTTTTCGATACTATTCCTGTGCGTTTTCTCCTTCACTGGTTTCGTCTTTCATCTCGATGATTTCTGACTGCCCTTTTTTTACAAATTCAGTTTCACCGCTGGAAACCAACAAATTATACCATTGAATTAATTTTTTTATATCACTGGCATGTACACGGTCACGATCATATTCAGGTAACACCTCCGACATGAAAGTTTGCAGTTCCGAACCTGTGGCTTTCTTGTAATCCATTTGTACTTCGGCACCATTTTCCTTTTGCTTGACCGCCTCAAGTACCTTTGCAAGAGGCACTTCGCCCATATCAGTGTACACCGCGATGTCGCCCAACGAAATTACTTTGTCGCTGGCATAGACAGGCATCCGTTTTTTGTCTGCAACATTTTCAACAACCAACATATTTTTAGCTCGAGAAATCAACTTATACAATCCCGGTTTCCCTGAAATAGACAAAATAGTTTTCAACATAAAAAATTAAAGTTTAGTTATTTATTTGGACAAAAATACAACTCGCCACCGACATACACAAACTTTAGCTGTTACCTTTTTCTTTTTTTTCTAAAGTTTTCTGCAAATTATCCAGTTGGGGAGGCAATGCGCGAATTCCATCGTTCACTATCACATAATCTGACCGAATACATTTTATCCGGTCATCCAATTGGGCTGCCATCCGTCTGCGTACTTGCTCCTTTGTCGTTGTGTCACGTTCTAACACCCGATGCATTCTCACTTCCATCGGCGCATAAACCATCACAACAAAATCTACCACATTATCAAAACCTGATTCAAAAAGTATCGCACTTTCCAATGCTACAACCGCTTTTTCCGCATGCTTGCATACCCAATGGCGGAAGTCCGCTTCTACCACCGGGTGAACAAGGGTATTGATTCGGGTTGCATTGTCGGCTTTCGCAAAAATATAATGTGCCACCATGGATTTGTTCAGTCCGCCATCAGGTAGATAAACCTCTTTTCCCAACAATTCAACCAGTCCTTCACGTATAGTTTCATCGGTGCACATCAGCCGCTTTGCCTCCCTGTCCGAATCATAGACTGGTATTCCCCGCTCTTTCAAGAGCTGCGAAACGTATGACTTGCCACTTCCTATTCCGCCTGTTATACCTATCCTGACCATCCGTCATTCTTCTTCCATAGTCTGTTCTATCAAATAGTCTACTGATGCTGGCGTGATGCGGATATGATCCACATAATCGGGAAAAGTTTTCAAGGTCAAAAGCAATTTGTCCCCTCCCGAACGTAAAATATCCTCATAGGTCACACCGATGAAAAAATCATCCGCCGAAACATCCTTGAAATGTACCAATCCTACCTGAAAAGTCACTTGCACTTTGGAAGGGAATGTGCGGAGAACCTTACCGGCCGGGAAATTTATTCCTACTATCGGCAATTCTACCGTTTTTTCGGAATACATATCCACATACACAGACAAATCGTTATAAGCAGGAACGAATTTAATCCCTTTCAGTTTTCGGAGCGCAATGCGTCGCTTTAACGTGTCCGTCACATCCTCTATGTACACCTTCTCGGTATAAGCGGCCGTCAATGTATCCAGTACTTCCCGGGGCGCGTATGCCACCACAGAATCAGGGGAGAACTTCACCTGGGACACATAATATTGCAAGCCGGCACGGACATCTCCGTTCAAATGTACTGGTACCTTCTTCGCCTGTCCCATCGTGTAAATGAAGTCGAGTGTATCCGGGCGTACGGAAATCAGGTGGGTGGACACATTCAATTGGGCGGATACCTTCTTCTGTAGTTCTGACGAAGATATATGCACATGTGTCCCCTTGTCCTTGTAGTCATTGAAGTCGAACGATACGGGAAAAAAAGTTCTCCCCAGCATATAGTTCAATAACACAGTTCCACGGTCTTCCACCCTTACCTGCACTTCATTCGGAAGTTCAGAAGTAAGAACGGCTTCTTTTGGCACATTTTTCAATCGTACAGGCACCTTGAATTCGACTTGGTATACCTCATCCAATGTCTGCAACATCCAAAAGGCTAAAGAAACCAATATAAAAAACAAGAAGACCAGACCTTCCCTACATTTATTGCTCAGCAAGAATTCCCTGATCTTCTCTAATATCAACCGATAATACCGCTGTATGTTCTTTATGTCGAACATCGGCATATCTCATTTATTTATTGTTTGTCGCTTGTGCATGTGCATCGGCAAAAATCGAGTTTTTGTCTACTTTAATTTTTACACCTGATGCTATTTCCACAATAACGGCACTATCTTCTATTTCCTTGATTTTTCCATAGATACCTCCTGCGGTTACGACAGACTGACCCACCTCCAAATTCTTACGGAAATTCGCAATCTCTTTTTGCTTCTTGTTCTGTGGACGGATCATAAAAAAGTACATGATAGCAAAGATTGCCACCATCATGATTAAGAAAGAGTAATCTCCTCCTCCCTGTGCCATAAATACGGATAACAAATTCATATCAGTTCTTTATTTGTTAATTAAATTAATACTAATGGGACAAATATATTAATTTTTCGTCAGCTTGTTTTCCTTTTTTAATTGATTAACTATTCCATCCAGCGTACCGTTAACAAAAGCTCCACTTTTCGGTGTACTGTATAATTTAGCAAGTTCCACATACTCGTTCAACGACACGCTGACGGGGATATTGGGGAAACTCAATATTTCTGCCAAGGCTATTTGCATAATCACCATATCCATGATTGCTACACGTTTCAAATCCCAGTTGCGGGAATTCTCACTGATTAAATGGCGGTAATAATCCGCATTCAGAATGGTACGGCGGAATAGGCGACGGGCATAATCCTGGTCTTCTTCATCCTTGAATTCAGGCAATAATTCCTGTCTGGCTCCGTTCTTCGGGTCAAAACGTTTAATAGTCTTTAACACAAAAGTATCCACGATCTCTTTGTCATCATTCCAATACAGGCTTTGATCTTCAAGGACTTCGTCCAATGTATGGTTGTTGGATATGATTCTCTTGTAAATTTTCCTCCACAACTCACGGTCTTCATCGTAAGATGAGGTTTCACATGCCATATATTCTTTATATATATCGCTTTGCATAATCTGTTCGCACAGATTCTTGATGAAATCATTTTCATTCTCCCATGTCTTTTTTTGGGATTTGACGAATTCGTCCAACTGCCTGTTCATCTCCAGTTGAGCAATAAAGCGGTTGTCGACAAATTTAGTGTTGGGGCATAAATCTTCTTTTGTGGGTGCCAGTTTGCTTTTCGCTGCTTCCAACCGCCTGTTGGCATATCGCGTGACTTCTACCATGAGAAGCAAAAGATAGTTGTATAAATCATACGCCTTAGACAGACTGAAAAACAACTCTTTTTCTGCAGTATCCAGATTTTTCCCACCATTTTGGTAGTAGGCATAGACAATTTGAACTATCTTTAAACGAATAAGAACTCTGTTAATCATAATATTTTTAATATTCATATTAATCGATTGCAAAAGTAACGATTTTTGTAAACACGAAACAAATAAGCCACCTTTTTTTTACGGTTTTTATCGAATACAGATTATTTAAGATGCAAATCCTTGGCTTTTTTCAAAAAAAATCAGCAATTTTGGGGTACGATTTTAGATTTATACAATTATGGAAGAATTTAAGAAGACTGCGATGAACGAAGGAGACAAGGAGATTGTTTTTACGAAAGCTGTCAAAGCCGGAAAAAGAATCTATTATTTGGATGTAAAGAAAAGTCGGAAGGGAGAGATGTTCTTGGCCATCACTGAAAGCAAAAAAGTAAATACCGGTGAAGGAGAAACACAGCAAATAAGTTTTGAGAAACATAAAATTTTCCTTTATAAAGAGGATTTTGAAAAATTCATAAACGGACTTCGTGAAACAATCCAATACATCGAAAGCAAACAAGGTCCGGCTACTGAAGAAAGCCGCACGGAGGGAAGCAAAGACCCTATAGTAAATGAAATATCTGGTAAACCGTTCGATACGGATGACATTAAAATTGATATTGAATTCTGATAAACATCATTGCTGTTCATAAAATAAAGGAAGAAATGCATTTGCCGTATCAAAGATTATTCCTAAATTTGCACCGCTTTTTCAACTTCAGCGTTGTGGCATACGCATCGTGTGATGGCGAATTAAGCAAAACAGTAACTTAATTTAGAGTAACACAAAAAAAATAAAACGAAATGAAATCAATTGACATTACCGGTTCTTTGAGAACTGAAACAGGAAAGAAAGCGACTCGTATTCTGCGTAACAGCAAAAGAGTACCATGTATTTTGTACGGAGGACTGAAAGATGAGAATGGTGAACCGATTGTGACCCATTTTAGCGTTGCAAATGAAAATCTGCGTAAATTGGTGTATACTCCGGACATTTACATTGTAAATCTGAACATTGATGGCAAAGAGGTGAACGCAATCATGAAGGAAATTCAATTCCATCCTGTGACGGATGCAATCCTGCACGTTGATTTCTACCAAATCAATGAAACAAAACCTATCGTAATGGAAGTTCCTATCCGGTTGGAAGGTTTGGCAGAAGGTGTAAAAGCGGGTGGTAAACTGGTATTGCAGGTACGCAAATTGAAAGTAAAAGCGTTGTATAACCTCATGCCCGAACGCTTGATAATTGATGTTACCGGTCTCGGATTGGGCAAGACCATCAAAGTAGGCGAGTTGAGCTACGAAAATTTGGAATTGCTGAATGCAAAAGAGACGGTTGTTTGTGCTGTTAAGTTGACACGTGCCGCACGTGGTGCACAAGCTGCTGCCGAAAAATAACCACAATGTGGTTTAGAAGCAATTGATGCAAATCTGTGTGCATTCAATGAAATACTTGATTGTAGGATTGGGAAATATTGGTGCCGAATACCAAGAAACTCGGCATAACATAGGATTTATGATATTGGACACCTTGGCCAAGGTGTCCAATATTGTTTTCGCAGACAGACGATACGGAGCTGTTGCATCCTTACCACTCAAAGGTAGGCAGTTGATCCTGCTCAAACCTTCCACTTATATGAATTTGAGCGGAAATGCGGTGCGGTATTGGATGCAGCGGGAAAAAATCCCGATTGAAAACGTACTTGTCGTGGTAGATGACTTGGCATTGCCGGTAGGTGCCTTACGCCTGAAAGGAAAAGGAAGTGATGCGGGACACAACGGACTGAAGCATATAGCTTCCACACTGGGTACGCAAAACTACGCACGCTTGCGTTTTGGTATCGGTAATAATTTCCCCAAAGGAAGCCAAATCGATTTCGTATTGGGGCATTTTGACGAAGAAGAACGCAAACTGCTACCCGAACGGATAGCCATGGCGGAAGAAATTATCAAGTGCTTCTGCCTGGCGGGATTGAATACTGCCATGAACCAATATAACAACAAATGACATGCCTGAAGCCAGATTAGACAAATGGATGTGGGCGGCACGTATCTTCAAAACACGTACTATTGCCGCAGAAGCCTGTAAGAAAGGGCATGTACAGCTGAACGGGGTGCAGGCTAAGCCTTCGCGTATGGTGAGGCCCGGTGATGTAATACAAGTAAGGAAACCGCCTATCACCTACTCGTTCAAAGTATTGCAGGCGATAGAAAAGCGCGTGGGAGCCAAACTGGTGCCTGATGTCATGGAAAACGTTACGCCTCCTGATCAATATCAGCTGCTGGAAATGACTAAAATCAGCGGATTCGTAAATCGTGCCAAAGGTACCGGACGTCCTACGAAGAAAGACCGCCGTGACCTTGATGAGTTTTTTACCCCTGAATTCACGGATGATTTTGACTTCGATGATATCGAATAAGTACTAAAAATAGAAGTTGAAGATTGAAATACCATACGAAACGGTAGCTTTGTCTTCAACTTCTATTTTTCCCCAATTACAGATTCGCTTTGATGGCATCAATCATTTCCTGGTATTCTGCATCTGTGAGATACACTTTGCCTGGATTCATTTGGAACGTGCCTCCATAGTCTGGTCCGTCCACGTATTTCGGGGCTAAGTGGAAGTGCAGATGCGACAGCTTGTCGCTATAGGCGCCATAATTGATTTTTTCCGGATGGAAGGTTTTATCCATGGCACGGGTCACCCGCACAACATCCGCCATAAAGGCATTGCGATCTTCATCGCTCAACTCATTCAGGTCATTCACATGGTCTTTGTACGCAACCAGGCACCGCCCCCGGTATGTCTGTTCCTTAAATAGGAAAACACGTGAAACGCTTAACGGGGCAATTTCAATCATCAAATCGTGTAAAGCCTTATTGTTCTGACAATAAAGGCAGTCTTTCGGATCACTTTTCATATTTGTTTTCATTAAAAATCATCTGAATACAAATATACGGGAAAAAAGATGGATATGCAAATACGTGTCCGTATTTGAAAATGGAATTAATTTTGAACTGTTGCCTGATAAAAGGGATATAAAATTTGTCCGGTTATTTCATTTTATACTATTTTTGTGGTGAATAATGACTATAAATATACTGTATGAAATATAAATTGCTTGTGCTTGACCTTGACGGTACACTGACAGACTCAAAAAAGAATATTTCTTCTCATACGCGTGAGGTTTTGACCCAGGCGCAGGAAATGGGGGTAAAGGTCGTACTTGCCTCCGGGCGGCCAACGTATGGTGTGATTCCGCTTGCCAATATCTTGCAGCTTGACAAATATGGAGGATATGTCTTGTCGTATAATGGCGGGGAAATCACCAATTGGAAAACAGGCGAACTGATGTACAGGAAGCTGTTGGACGATGATATCCTGCCTTACTTATACAAGTGTGCCAAGGACAATGGCTTCGCTATCGTGACCTACGACCATAAATACGTATTAACCGAATCGCCCGATGACGAATACGTACAGAAAGAGGCTCTGTTGAACATAATGGAAATCAAAAAGGTGGATAACTTCTTGGATGCCGTTCCCAAGCCGCTTGCCAAATGCCTGATTGTGGGCGAACCGGACAGGTTGGCGGAACTTGAAAAAGAAATGTATGCGCATCTGCACGAAAAAATGGGTGTATTCCGTTCCGAACCTTATTTTCTGGAGCTGGTACCCAAGGGAATCGACAAGGCACAGTCACTGGCAGTGCTCCTGAAGGAAATAGGGATGTCAGAAGAAGAGATGATTGCCATAGGTGACGGTTTCAACGACCTTTCGATGATCCGCTATGCCGGATTGGGGATTGCTATGGCAAATGCCCAGTCCGTCTTGCGCGAGAACGCTGATTTCGTTACGCTTTCGAATGATGAAGACGGCGTAGCATACGCCGTGGAAAAGTTCGTTTTGTCAAGGTAATTGCTATACCGTATTGGGTGGTTTACGGTCGAAAAAAGGATTTTTCGAGGATGCACTGACGGGAATGGCATACACCTGTCGGCAACCGTCCAGCCAATCGAGTTGTTGCGCTGCCAGTCCTGCCGAAAACATGACACGCGTATCTACGCGGTGATCGGCAGCTACCGCACAGGCAGAACCTATGGCAATGCCGACATCCACACTGTTGATGGCGCAGGGCACGCCCTCTTTGCGTGAGCAACACCTGTCATAACCGCAATGCCCACAATCCAGTCCCTGTGGCTGCTCATGGGTGCCTATGAGGATGATGCATTCGGCATTCAAAATGTTTTCCGCGTCGCGCAAGAAAAATTTGAATCCGTTTTCTTCGTACATCTGCTTCATTGTATCAGAGAGGATGCGGATATTGCTTTCGGTTACCATGGCCACTTCGATGATGTCCACGCCCTTGCCTTTCGGTGCCGTGCGTGCCGCTGTCATCATCTGTTGCCCCACTTGCAACACTTGTTCGTGCCGATTGTCTCTTTCATTCAATATCATGGGAACTTCCTTACTGTTTCAGGATACCCAGTTGTCTGAAACATTTCACTAATTTGTCTATTGCGAAATCCACCTGTTCCTTCGTATGGGTCGCCATCAGGGCAAAACGTACCAGTGTGTCCTGCGGTGCACATGCCGGCGGGATAACCGGATTGATGAATACGCCCTCATCAAAAGCTAATTTAGTCACTTCAAACGTCTTGTCCGTATCGCGTACGTACAATGGGATAATGGGGCTTTCCGTATCACCGATTTCAAAACCGGCATCACGGAAAGTCTTCAGTGCATAGTTGGTAATGTCCCACAATTTCTTCTGGCGTTCCGGTTCGGTCTTGAATATATGTAATGCTTCGATAGCGGCGGCGGTGGCTGCCGGCGTATTGCTTGCTTGGAAGATGTACGAGCGGGCATTGTGGCGCAACCAGTTGATGACATCCTTGTCGGAAGCCACGAAACCGCCGATAGAAGCCAGCGATTTGCTAAATGTGCCCATGATGAGGTCTACATCGTCTGTCACTCCGAAATGGTCGCACACTCCACGCCCTTCTTTGCCGAATACGCCGATACCGTGGGCCTCGTCCACATAAAGGGTGGCATTGTATTTCTTTTTCAGGCGGACAATTTCGGGTAGGTTGGCAAGGTCGCCTTCCATTGAGAAGACACCATCCACTATGATCAGCTTGACGGCATCCGGCCTGCACTTTTGAAGTTCCTTTTCCAATGCCTCCATGTCATTATGTCTGTATTTCAATTGGGTGGCAAAAGAAAGACGCCTTCCGTCCACTATCGATGCGTGGTCCCTGTCATCGCAAATAATGTAGTCACCGCGTCCCACAAGCTGGGGTATCACACCCTCGTTTACCGTAAACCCGGTAGAGAAACAAAGTGCCTCGTCTTTTCCTACAAATTCCGCCAGTTCTTTTTCCAATTTTATGTGAATGTCCAGCGTCCCGTTCAGCAGGCGGGAACCGGCGCACCCTGTCCCGTATTTGCGTGTGGCAGCAATTGCCGCTTCGATGATACGCTCATTGTAAGTCAGCCCCATGTATGAATTGGAGCCGAACATCAAAATTTTCTTCCCGTCCATCATCACCTCTGTGTCCTGGGCGCTGTCTATCTCTCGGAAATAAGGGTAGACGCCTTGTGCCATATACATTTGTGGAATCCGGTATTCACTCAATCTGTCTTGTAATAATCCCATAATCTTTAAGTAAATTGCAGACTTACATTATAATAAGCCGACCAACCTGTCAGCAAGTGCTATTAAAAAGATGCGCAAAGATAATAATTAATAGACTAAAACAGTCCCGTTGTCGCAAAAATATTTCGTTTGCCAATTTTAAGGTGAAAAATGCAACGGTTATAAACAAAATAGTCGTAATTTTGCGCCTTGGTTTTATGAACCTACCTTAATAAATAGAACAGGCATGGACGCAAAAAAACAGATAGCATTCGTGGTCAACCCCATTTCAGGAACGCACAACAAAGAACTCATCCTGCACCTCATAGACAAGGGGATAGACCGCACCCGTTACGACTACAGGGTGTATCAGACCGAATATGCGGGACATGCCTCCGAAATAGCACGGCAGGCTTCCGAGGAAGGGAAGGACATCGTGGTAGCCATAGGGGGAGACGGGACGATCAATGAGATAGGCCGGCAGTTGGTGCATACCGGTACGGCATTGGGCATTATTCCCTGCGGGTCGGGGAACGGGCTGGCACGCCACCTGCAAATCCCCCTGAATCCCAAGGAGGCCATCGACACGTTGAACCGGGGATTCATAAAGGATATAGATTACGGAATCATCGATGGGCATCCCTTTTTCTGCACCTGCGGAGTGGGTTTCGATGCATTCGTGAGCTTGAAATTTGCTGTATCGGGAAAGCGTGGACCGTTGACGTATCTCGAAAACACTCTGCGTGAAAGTCTGACCTACCGTCCTGAAACGTACGAAATAGAAAACGCATCAGGTTCCGTACACTATAAGGCTTTCCTTATCGCGTGCGCGAATGCTTCGCAATATGGCAACAATGCCTACATTGCTCCCCAGGCATCGCTGACAGACGGCATGATGGACATCACGATACTGGAACCGTTTACCGTGCTGGATGTTCCTGCCTTGTCTTTCCAGCTTTTCAACAAGACCATTGACCAGAACAGCCGCATCAAGACATTGAAGGAAAAGAAAATCGTCATTCACCGCAATACGGGAGGCTTTTTCCATTTCGATGGCGACCCCATGCTCGGAGGAAAGGATCTGGAGGTGGAAATTGTACCCGGAGGGCTGAAGGTCGTCATCCCGGAAAAAGGCCAGGGCTCGGCCGAACCGTTCAACCTACTGCAACATTTCACCGATTTTATAGGTACCCGACCGCTGGCTTTAAGCATTGCCGGCAAGCAGCACAAGCTGCTGCAACTCAATCAGGGCCTGTTGCACAGACTGTCCAAGCGATAAATTTACAAAGCTAGGTAGAAGTCTTTTGCCATTGCCGCAAATTCGGCGCTGTATGTATCCGAGGCATCCTTGATGAGGAGCCGACTTTCCTCACACGGGCAGATATTTCGCACAAACGCCATCAACACCCGTTTGGGAGGTTGTAGTGGTTTGCTTTGCACCCAGGTACGCCGCGACGGGTAGAGATGCCGCCCGGCGGCAAGTGCCACAAACTTGTCACCGGCCTCTGTCGGCAGGATGACCGAAAATGTCCCGTTGTCTGCCAGCAATCGCTCCACGGTGTCCAGGAGGGTGTCAAAATCCAATGTGCCTGTATGGCGTGCCACATCGCGCTGCGTGTCAGGGCAATGTGCGTGTCTTGCGAAATAAGGGGGATTCGACACGATGGCGTCATAGCTTGTTTCCGCTTTCATTGTCCCCGCATCCTCCACACGGATACGGATCCGGTCTGCCCAAGGTGAGAGTTTCGCATTGGCTTGTGCCTGCTTCACCGCTTCAGGATCGATGTCGATGCCCGTCACTTGTGCTGTTGTGCATCGCTGGGCGGCCATCAGGGCAATCAGTCCGCTTCCTGTGCCGATATCCAATACCCGGCGTGCTCCGTCCAGTTTTGTCCATGCCCCTAAAAGCACACCGTCCGTGCCCACTTTCATTGCACAGTGGTCGTGCCATACCGTAAATTGCTTGAATCTGAAAAAGGGATTTCCCATGAACCGATTTTTATTTTTCGTCAAAATAAGTAAAACCTGCTTTATTTGACAACAAATTAAGGATTTATTTCATTGTCTGATGTGCTTTTGCAACTTTTCCGTTTCCATATTCAAAGCAGATTGTTTAACTTTGCATCCGTTTTGGAATAACGGAATCAAAATAACAGTAGATTAACCGCACTATGGCAAGAAAAAGGAAAACGGAGAATATAGATTTGGAACAAAGCACCGATGAGGTCTCGATGGTAGCGGAAATAACCGCCGATGAACCATGTCCTTCAGCCGATGAGGTAAACGGCGTAATGCCGGTCATGACACTCCGCAACGTATTTATGTTTACCGGTATCGTCATGCCTGTCACGGTAGGGCGGAAAAGCTCGCTGAGACTTGTGCGTGCCGCTTACAGGCACAAGCAGCATATTGTCATCGCCACGCAGAAGTCGGTCGACACGGAAGAGCCTAGACTGAAGGATCTTTATCCCATCGGCGTCATCGGGCGGGTATTGCGCATTTTCGAATTGCCCGGAGGAACGACCACGATTATCCTGCAAGCCAGCAATGTCAAGGTGCGTCTGCAAGAAATCACTTCGGTCGTGCCTTACTTGGAAGGGCGTGTCAGCATTGAGCCCGAAAACATGGAAACGGAGAACACTGACGAGTTCAAGGCATTGATGGACACCAGCATCGAACTGGCAAATCAATATGTGGAGGCAAACGACCGCATAAGCCCGGATATCATGTTCGCCCTGAAAAACTTGCCCAAGGACCATATTCTGGTTAATTATATCTGTACCAACTTTCCCCTGAGTGTGGAAGAGAAATACGAGCTGGTCTGCCAGAACACCCTGAAGGAACGGTTGTACGCATTAATCCAGATATTGAACCGCGAAAACAAGCTGGCAGAGCTGAAGCACGATATCCAAATGCGCACGCGTGAGGACTTGGACCGCCAGCAGCGCGAATATTTCCTGCAACAGCAAATCAAGAACATCCAGGACGAATTGGGTACGGGACAGGATGACGAGGTGAACGACCTGCGCGAGAAAGGCAAGGCGAAGAAGTGGAGCAAGGAAGTGGCAAATGTCTTCGAACGGGAGGTACAGAAGCTGGAACGTATCAACCCCCAGTCGCCGGACTACAACGTTCAGTTGACGTATCTGCAAACCTTGCTCTCGTTGCCTTGGAATGTTTATACCACTGATACGCTGAACATTGCCAATGCGGAAAAAATACTGAATAAGGACCATTACGGATTGGTGAAGGTGAAGGAACGCATCTTGGAGCACCTTGCCGTCCTCAAGTTGAAAGGCGACCTGAAGTCGCCCATACTCTGCCTGTACGGTCCTCCGGGTGTAGGGAAAACCTCTTTGGGACGCTCCATAGCCACTTCCCTGAAGCGGAAATATATCCGCATGTCGCTGGGAGGTGTGCACGATGAGGCTGAAATCCGTGGGCACCGGAGAACTTACATCGGTGCCATGCCGGGGCGCATCATTAAGAGCCTGATCAAGGCGGAATCGTCGAATCCCGTTATTATCCTGGACGAAATAGACAAATTGGGGAACGACCGGCAGGGGGATCCCGCTTCTGCCATGCTGGAAGTGCTCGACCCCGAACAAAACAACGCGTTCCATGACAACTACGTGGACATAGACTATGACCTTTCGAAAGTAATGTTCATCGCCACGGCAAACGACTTGGGAACCATCCCCGTGCCGTTGCTCGACCGCATGGAACTGATAGAGGTGAGCGGGTATATCACCGAAGAGAAGATAGAAATAGCACGCCGCCACCTCATCCCGAAAGAAATGGTGGCAAACGGGCTGACCAAAGAGCATGTGAAGTTCACCAAACCCGCCGTCGAGTACATCATCGAAAACTATACGCGCGAAAGCGGCGTGCGTGAGTTGGAGAAGAAAATCGGCAAGGTCATGCGCAGGATCGCGCTCGAAATCGCATCCGGCAAGTTTGAAAGGATGCATGAGTTGAAGCCGGAGGATATCAAGTCGTATTTAGGAGCGCCCGAATACTCGCGTGACAAGTATCAGGGCAACGAATATGCCGGCGTGGTGACAGGGTTGGCATGGACTGCCGTGGGCGGTGAAATCCTTTTTGTGGAAACCAGCTTGAGCAAAGGAAAGGGCGGGCGGCTCATCCTGACAGGTAATTTGGGGAATGTGATGAAAGAATCCGCCATGCTGGCATTGGAGTACCTGAAAGCTCATACCCACCTGCTGGATTTGCCCGACGGCATCTTTGACAACTGGAACATCCACATACATGTGCCCGAAGGGGCGATACCGAAAGACGGTCCTTCGGCGGGTATCACCATGGTCACTTCGCTTGCCTCGGCATTGACGCAACGGAAAGTAAGGCGCAACCTTGCCATGACGGGCGAAATCACCCTGCGCGGGAAGGTGCTTCCCGTGGGAGGCATCCGCGAAAAAATCCTGGCGGCCAAACGGGCAGGAATCACCAACATCATCCTATGCGAAGAGAACCGTAAAAACATTGAGGAAATACAGCCGTTGTACCTGAAGGGACTGGATTTCCATTACGTGAAGGATATACGCGAAGTGCTCCGGTTGGCACTGACTGATGAAAAGGTGGCTGACGCCATTGATTTCGAAGCTATTATGAAAAAGGACAGGGAGAGTGAGGCTGCCGCGAAAAAGATGGGGTAACCCAATCGTGGCAGGACGACGGAAACGCGACAGGCGATGAAGCCTTGCGCGACCTGCGAGATAGGCTTCCGCGGCCGCCCGTGCAGGCTTGCACGGCAGCCGCTGTCAAGACAATCACCTAAAACAGAATAAATGACATTCCAACTGCAATATACCGACCCCAAATCGAATGCCCGTGTCGGTCTGATTACGACCGGGCACGGGGTGATTGAGACGCCCGTCTTCATGCCCGTGGGCACGCAGGGCAGCGTGAAGGCCGTGCACCTGCGCGAACTGAAGGAAGACATCAGGGCACAGATTATTCTTGGCAACACGTACCACCTGTACCTGCGTCCCGGACTGGAGGTGCTGGAAGGTGCGGGTGGGCTGCACAAGTTCAACGGGTTCGACCGTCCCATGCTGACCGACAGCGGGGGGTTCCAGGTGTTTTCACTTGCAGGTATCCGCAAAATGGGGGAGGAGGGCGTGGAGTTCCGTTCGCACATTGACGGCTCAAAACACCTCTTCACGCCGGAACGGGTAATGGACATAGAGCGTGCCATCGGCGCCGACATCATGATGGCCTTTGATGAATGCACGCCCGGTACTGCCGACTACGAATATGCACGGAAATCAATGGAACTGACCCATCGCTGGTTGGACCGTTGCATTACGCGTTTTAATGAAACCGGTCCGAAGTATGGCTACCACCAGTCGCTGTTCCCTATCGTGCAGGGATGTGTATATGCCGACCTGCGTAAACGTTCGGCGGAATATGTGGCCTCGAAGAATGCTGACGGTAATGCCATCGGTGGGCTGGCGGTAGGGGAACCGACGGAAAAAATGTATGAAATGATTGAAGTGGTCAACGAAATCCTGCCTGCCGACAAGCCCCGCTATCTGATGGGCGTGGGAACCCCGGTCAACATCTTGGAGGGAATCGAACGCGGCGTGGATATGTTCGACTGCGTGATGCCTACCCGCAACGGGCGGAACGGCATGCTTTTCACCAAAGACGGTATCATGAATATGCGTAACAAGAAGTGGGAAAAGGATTATTCGCCCATCGAAGCGGACGGTGCATCGTATGTCGACACGATGTACAGCCGCGCTTACTTGCGCCATCTATTCCACTCGGAAGAACTGCTGGCATTGCAGATAGCTTCCGTACATAACCTTGCGTTCTACTTGTGGTTGGTAAGGGAAGCACGCAGGCACATCATAGCCGGCGACTTCTCCACATGGAAGCCCGCCATGGTGAAACGGATCTCCACCCGCTTGTAATAAAACCTTATGACGATGGAACAGACCGGAAGACCCAAACAGGAAGCGATGCCGCCGAAGCCGAAAGTCCTCTCTTCCTTATGGAGAAAGGTATTCAGACGGAAATGGCTGAAGCGCCTTGACCGTTACATCATTGTGAAGTTCCTTGGAACGTATTTCTTTGCCATAGCATTGATTATTTCTATTGCCGTGGTGTTTGATGTCAATGAGAACATCGACCGTTTCATCAACAACAAGGCACCGCTGGAAGCTATCATCTTCGACTATTATCTGAACTTCATCCCTTACTACACCAACCTGTTTAGCCCGTTGTTTGTGTTCATTGCCGTGATTTTCTTTACCTCGAAGCTGGCAGAAAATTCGGAAATCATCGCCATGTTTTCCACGGGGATGAGTTTCAAGCGGCTGATGGTGCCCTATATGATTTCGGCAGCCATCATCTCTGCGGTTACTTTCCTGCTGGGCACGGAAGTAATCCCCACCGGGAGTGTGACGCGGCTGAAGTTTGAAGAACTGTACAAAAAAAAGAAATCGGCTGATTACGCACGCAATATCCAGCTGGAGGTCGATTCGGGGGTGGTGGCCTATATGGAGCGTTATGAGAACTACAACAGGACAGGCTACCGTTTCTCGCTCGACAAGTTTGAGGACCACAAACTGGTGTCCCACCTTACGGCACGGCGCGTGACCTATGACACTGCTTCGTATCACAAATGGATCATCCGCGACTACATGATACGTGAAATGCGGGGCATGAGGGAAGTCATCACACGTGGCGACCGCATGGACTCGATTATAAAAATGGAACCACAGGACTTCCTCATTACCCGGGGGCAGCAGGAAACAATGACCAGTACGCAATTGCGCGACTATATCCGGAAGCAGAAACAACGTGGCTTTGCCAACATCAAGGAGTTCGAGGTGGAATACCACCGACGCATCGCCATGTCGTTTGCTGCCTTCATCCTGACTTCCATCGGGCTGTCCCTCTCGTCGCGGAAAGTGAAAGGCGGTATGGGGCTCCATTTGGGCATCGGGCTGGCACTGAGTTTTTCGTATATCCTGTTCCAGACCATATCGGCAACGTTCGCCATCAACGGCAATATGGTTCCTGCCCTTGCCGTATGGATTCCGAATATCCTGTACCTTTTCATTGCCGTTTATCTGTACCATAAAGCACCGAAATAAGGCCGGCTTCTTTGTATCTCCCGCACGTGCGGCATCATGTTCTTCTTTCTCTACCGGGATGGTCCGTGTTTTGACAAATTGTACGTATATCGGACAATATTGCAGGGATTATGGATTAATAAACTGACATTTAGTCAGATAACTATCCCTATCGGTGAACGGCAAAGTATTTGAAGCTATTCGGGAAGAACGATGTGCAAATAAAAGAAAGGAGATAATATATGAACTTTAACAATTTCACAATCAAATCACAAGAGGCTGTGCAGGAAGCGGTGAACATAGTGCGCGACCGTGGACAGCAAGCCATCGGGCCGGAACACCTGATGGCGGGGGTGCTGAAAGTGGGTGAAAATGTGACGGACTTCATTTTCCAGAAACTCGGCATCAACAGCCGGCAGATAGAGGCCGTGCTTGACCGGCAGATAGCCTCCCTGCCGAAAGTATCGGGCGGAGAACCTTACCTGGATCGTAGTACCAACGAAGTGTTGCAGAAAGCTGTTGAATTTTCGAAGGGGCTGGGCGATGAATATGTGTCGATAGAGGCGGTCGTCCTTGCCCTGCTGAACGTAAAGAGCACGGTTTCTTCGATGCTGAAGGATGCGGGCATGACCGACAAGGAATTGCGTGCTGCCATCAGCGAGTTGCGGCAAGGGCAGAAGGTTACCTCGCAATCGAGCGAGGATACTTACCAGGCACTGGGCAAATATGCCGTCAACCTGATAGAGGCGGCGCAGAACGGGAAGCTGGATCCGGTTATCGGACGTGACGAGGAAATCCGGCGGGTGCTCCAGATACTGAGTCGGCGTACGAAAAACAATCCGGTGCTGATAGGTGAGCCGGGAACGGGCAAGACTGCCATCGTAGAAGGATTGGCGCAGCGTATCCTTCGCGGGGACGTGCCCGAGAACCTGAAGGACAAACAGCTTTATTCGCTCGATATGGGTGCGTTGGTGGCAGGAGCCAAATACAAAGGTGAGTTCGAGGAACGATTGAAGTCGGTCATCAACGAGGTGACGAAATCGGAGGGGAACATTATTCTTTTCATCGACGAAATCCACACCTTGGTAGGAGCGGGTAAAAGCGAAGGTGCCATGGATGCCGCCAATATCCTGAAACCTGCACTGGCACGGGGAGAATTGCGGAGCATCGGGGCAACGACCCTCGACGAATACCGGAAATACTTCGAAAAGGACAAGGCGCTGGAACGGCGTTTCCAGACAGTCATGGTAGACGAACCTGACACGGCAAGCTCCATCTCTATCCTGCGCGGATTGAAGGAGCGTTACGAGAATCACCACCAAGTGCGTATCAAGGATGAGGCCATTATTGCCGCCGTGGAACTGAGCAACCGTTACATTACCGACCGGTTTCTTCCGGACAAGGCAATCGACCTGATGGATGAGGCCGCCGCCAAGTTGCGGATGGAACGCGACTCCCTGCCCGAAGAGCTGGACGAAATCGAACGCCGCCTGAAACAGCTTGAAATCGAACGCGAAGCCATCAAGCGTGAGAAGGACGAAGCCAAACTGGCACAGCTGAACAAGGAGATAGCCGGGCTGAAAGAGCAGGACACTTCGTACAGGGCCAAATGGCAAAACGAGAAAGAACTGGTGAACCGCATCCAGCAGAACAAGCAACGGATAGAGCAGCTGAAGTTCGAGGCCGACCGTGCCGAGCGTGAGGGGGACTATGGCAAAGTGGCCGAAATCCGGTACGGCAAACTGCAGGCATTGGAGAATGAAATCAAGGACATCCAGGAAGACCTGAAGAGAAAGCAGGGCGACAATGCCATGATCAAGGAGGAAGTGACGGCGGAAGACATTGCCGATGTGGTATCGCGCTGGACGGGCATACCGGTAAGCAAGATGTTGCAAAGCGAGCGCGACAAGCTGCTCCATCTGGAAGACGAGTTGCACAAGCGTGTCGTAGGTCAGGACGAAGCAATCCAGGCGGTTGCCGATGCGGTGCGCCGGAGCCGTGCGGGCTTGCAGGACCCGAAACGCCCGATCGGTTCGTTCATCTTCCTCGGCACCACCGGTGTGGGGAAGACCGAGCTGGCAAAGGCTTTGGCCGAATACCTGTTTGATGACGAATCGCTGATGACCCGTATCGACATGAGCGAGTACCAGGAGAAGCATACCGTCTCGCGGCTGATAGGTGCGCCTCCGGGATACGTGGGATACGATGAAGGAGGGCAGTTGACTGAAGCCGTACGGCGTAAACCGTATTCCGTAGTCTTGTTTGATGAAATAGAGAAAGCCCATCCCGACGTATTCAACACCCTGCTTCAGGTATTGGACGATGGGCGACTGACCGACAACAAAGGGCGCACGGTGAACTTCAAGAACACCATCATCATCATGACCTCCAACCTGGGAAGCTCGTATATCCAGAGCCGATTCGAGAAGATTGACGACCGTAACCGGGAACATATCGTGGAGGATACCAAGAAGGAGGTGATGGAGATGCTGAAGAAGACCATTCGTCCGGAATTCTTGAACCGAATCGACGAGGTGATCATGTTCCGCCCGCTCGATAAGGGCCAGATCACAGAAATCGTACGTTTGCAGATAAACGGTATCCGGGAGATGCTTGCCGGCAATGGCATCACCTTGCAAATGACCGATGAGGCCGTAGATTTCCTTGCCGCCACGGGCTATGATCCCGAATTCGGTGCACGTCCCGTCAAGCGTGCCATCCAGCGTTATCTGCTGAACGATTTGTCGAAAAAGCTTCTTTCGCAGGAAGTGGATCGGTCTAAACCGATTATCGTAGAGCGCAGTGCAGACGGGCTGGCATTCCGCAACTGATGTTTCTGTCATAACTGCCCGGATTTCCGTGTGGTGGGTTGAAGCCGCACGGAATTTTTATGCCATCCCGTCAGGAACAGGAATTTTCGCGGATTTGTTTGTCTGGCCGATAGGAAGTTGTATCTTTGCGGCCAAGAAAGCCAAAACAAGAGAAGCATGCGACATTATGATTATCTGATAGTGGGCGCGGGGCTGTTCGGATCCGTATTCGCTTACAAAGCCGGCCGACAAGGTAGGAAGTGCCTGGTAATAGACCGCCGTCCGCACTTGGGTGGCAACCTCTATTGCGAAGACGTGGAAGGCATTCATGTACACAAGTACGGTGCGCACATCTTCCATACGTCGAATAAGGAAGTGTGGGACTTTGTCAACTCGATTGTGGAGTTCAACCGTTACACCAACTCGCCTGTGGCAAACTACAAGGGCAAGTTGTATAACCTGCCTTTCAACATGAATACATTCTACCAAATGTGGGGGGTGACCACACCGGCCGAGGCCCGGGCTAAGATAGAAGAGCAGCGGGCGGAAGCCGTGGCACACATGCAGGAACAGGGCGTCACCGAACCGCGTAATTTGGAGGAACAGGCACAACTGCTTATTGGGAAAGACATTTATGAAACCCTGATAAAAGGCTATACCGAGAAGCAGTGGGGACGCAAATGTACGGAATTGCCGGCGTTTATCATCAAGCGTCTTCCCGTGCGGCTGGTGTTCGACAACAATTATTTCAACGACAAGTACCAGGGCATTCCTACGGGAGGTTATAACGTCCTGACCGAACGCTTGCTGGAAGGGTCGGACACACGGACGGGATGTGATTTTTTCGCCCATCGGGAAGAATTGGAAAAGTTGGCGGACAATATTGTATTCACTGGGGCCATTGATGAGTTTTACGGTTACCGTTTCGGTAAACTGGAATACCGTACCGTACGCTTCGAGACAGAAACATTGGATACCCCCAACTGGCAAGGCAACGCCGTGGTGAACTATACCGAACGGGAAGTGCCTTACACACGGATTATCGAACACAAGCATTTCGAAATGTTCGGTGCGGAGGTCGATGCATGCCCCAAGACAGTCATATCAAAGGAATACAGTTCGGAATGGACGGAAGGGAGCGAGCCTTACTATCCGGTGAACGATATGAAAAACAATGCGCTCTATCAAAAGTACAAGGAACTGGCCGACCGTGAAACGGGTGTCATCTTCGGGGGGCGGCTTGCCGAATACAAGTATTACGACATGCACCACATCGTGGAAAAGGCATTGGCTTGTTTCAAATGAGAAAGAAAACCTTGTCTGTCATAGCTGTCGTGGCGGCATTGGTAGCCGTCTTGGGCATCGGAGGCGGGTATGCCTGTTTCTTCAGCCGCCCGCTGAACATACAGCAGGCTGCTTTCCTTTACATCGATGACGACGATGACATCGACTCGGTGTGCCACAAATTGGAAGACAGGTTCCGCGTTTCCAATCTGACGGGATTCCGCCTGCTTGCCGCGTTCAGCGATTATGCCGCAAACATACACACAGGGGCATACCGGCTTGCCCCGGAAGAACGTATGTGGCATATCTTCCGCCGCCTGCAGGCAGGTAATCAGACCCCCGTACGGTTGACCGTTCCCAGCGTGCGCACCATCGGCCGGTTATGCAATGTGGTTTCGCGCCAGCTGATGGCCGATTCGGCTGCAATCGCCGGTCTGTTTGGCGACAGCATCTATTGCGCTTCGATAGGTTATGATGCCTATACGCTTCCGGCGCTCTTCATTCCGGATACCTACGAAGTGTATTGGAACATCAGTCCCAAAAGCTTCATTATGCGGATGCAAAGGGAGAACCGGCGTTTCTGGAACAAAGAACGGATGGCCAAGGCGGAGGCTATCGGGCTCACACCTGTGGAGGTCAGCACGCTGGCATCCATTGTGGAAGAAGAAACATCCGACCGGGCAGAGAAACCTATCGTGGCGGGATTGTATATCAATCGCCTGCGTGCAGGCATGTTGCTGCAGGCCGACCCTACCGTGAAATTCGGCATGCAGGACTTTGGCCTGCGCCGTATTCTGAACAGCCATTTGGAAACCGACAGCCCGTATAATACGTACAAGCATGCGGGACTTCCCCCCGGTCCTATCCGTATCCCCACCATAGAAGGGATAGAAAGCGTGTTGGACTATGCGCATCACGACTACCTTTACATGTGTGCCAAAGAGGACTTTTCGGGCACGCACAACTTTGCCCGCACGTTGGCGCAGCATCTCGCCAATGCCCGCCGATACCAGCAGGCGTTGAACCGGAGAAACATCCGGTAGGACTTCCTGGGCAACCCGCCCTCCCGTCGGAAAAATCCATTATGGCTTGTCTGACAAGAAATAAGGTTAATATGGATTATTTGACGGTAGGGATTCGGTGTATTCGAAAGTTTTTGTATACTTTTGGGCGCAATTAAATTTCAGTGAGTTTATGAATCGGAAAAGAATCGTTATATGGCTGGCCGCCTGCTACCTATACGTGCCTTTCCATGCGCAGAAAACGGATACGACCATGACCTACCGCGTAGAAATGAGCGGTAACATATCGAACGGCACGTATGCCCCGCTTTGGTTTACTGCCAACCGGTACGGTCTTTCCAGCCAGAAACCCAACAGCGGCTACATACGTGCCGGAGTGCTTTATGACCGGGAGCTGAACCGCCATTGGCACATCCGTGCAGGGTTGGATTTGGCAGGAGCGGCCGACCAGGTTTCCTCTTTCGTTGTACAGCAAGCCTATGCCGATGTGTCGTGGAAATTCTTGCGGCTCAGCATTGGCAGCAAGGAGCGACCGGGTTTCCCGCTCGAAAAGAACGAACGCCTCAGCAGCGGCATGATGGTGGAAGGGCCGAATGCCCGTCCGGTGCCTCAGGTGAGAGTTGACATCCCTGATTACCTGACCATCCCGCGCACCGGAGGCTGGCTGGCCCTGAAAGGGCATGTCGCTTATGGTGCGTTTACCGATGAGAACTGGCAGGAAGATTTTGTGTCGGCAGGCAATACGTGGGGACGCCACGTGCTGTATCACAGTAAGTCGTTGATGTTCCGTATCGGGAACCGCGAGAAGTTTCCGGTAGAATTTGAGTTCGGCTTGCTCATGGCAGCCCAGTTTGCAGGCGACCAGATGCTGAAGGACACGAACGGGACGAGCAGCGTAAAAGTGGACATGCCCGACGGGCTGGAAAGCTTTTTTAAGGCACTCATCCCGACAAATGGAGACAGCAGTACGCCTTGGGGCGAACAGGTGAACGTGGAAGGCAACCATTTGGGAAGCTGGAATTTCGCCCTTACCTATTACCTGGATGGATGGAAGTTTCGTGCCTATTTGGAGCATTATTTTGACGACCATTCGCAAATGGTTTGGCAATACGGACGCTGGAAAGACGGGCAGTTGGGTATCGAGGTCAGCTTGCCGAAAAACCGGTGGATAAGTACCGTGTTGTGGGAAGGGCTGTCTACCAAAGACCAGACAGGACCTATCCTGTACGATGAATTTGCCGGTACGCTGGGCTATCAGGTCAGTGGGTCCGACGACTATTATAACAACTATTTGTACCAGTCGTGGCAACACTGGGGGCAAGGCATGGGCAATCCTTTCCTTTACGGCCCGATATACAATGCCGACGGTACGTTGGAGTTCAAGAGCAATCGTGTGCGGGCGAACCATTTAGGACTGTGTGGAGATCCCGGCAGGGAATGGAACTGGCGGATATTGGTTTCGTTTGTCCGCCACTGGGGTACTTACGTAACCCCGTTGGACAAGCAGCGGAAGCAATTCAGTTCGCTGTATGAAGTGACTTATCTTCCCGGCTGGGCGAAGGGATGGGGGGCTTCCGTCGGCTTAGGGTTTGACCGGGGAAACTACTTGGGCAATTCCACGGGAGGCTTGCTGACCATCAAAAAGACAGGAATCCTCTTTTAAGTTTGAATCATAAAGTTCTTGCGTTATCAAGTTTAAAGTCATGAAATTCATTAATTATATTACACTTGCCTCCCTGATAGCCTTATTGTGTACATCGTGCGAAAAGAAACCGATTGATGAAGACATCGAGGGCATGTGGAAAATGGAACAGTTCACCACAATCGAAGACGGCGTGGTTCACAACGAATGCCAACGCATTTTCATCAGCATACAGTTGCAATTGGTGCAATTGAATGAGAAACAATGTGAGCACGGTTACGGCACCTATATCGGTCACTTCAGTTACAACGATGACCACAGCGAAGTGACCATGAAAGATTTCAAGTACCAGTATTCTTCTACTACTACGGGCGATGATGGGATAGACGCGACGGTGGAAGAATTGTTGCCGTATGGCATCAACGCCACAGAAACAACTTTCCGGGTGCTGGAGGCTGATGGCAGTCGTCTTGTGCTTCAGTCCGATTACGCCACATTGGAGCTCACCTCTTTCTGAGGGGTATGGAATTTCGGCATTCTGAATATTAGCTTAAAAGTTTCCGGATATTTACTTTTTTCTTATAAATTTGCAACCTGGTTTTTGGAAGGGTGCAGTTTTCGAAAAGTAAACAACGTGGATTTATAAAGACAAAAAAATATATATGAGTAAGAAATTTACCGAATATTCGCAACTCGATCTTTCCGAGGTAAACAAGGAAGTGCTGAAGAAATGGGATGAAAACAACGTGTTTTCCCGCAGTATGACAGAGCGTGAAGGGCATCCTTCTTATGTGTTTTACGAAGGTCCTCCTTCTGCAAACGGTATGCCGGGCATCCATCACGTAATGGCGCGTACGATAAAGGATATTTTCTGCAGGTTCAAGACAATGAAAGGCTACCAGGTAAAACGCAAGGCCGGTTGGGATACACATGGGCTCCCGGTGGAATTGGGTGTGGAAAAGTCATTGGGCATTACGAAAGAAGATATCGGCAAGACCATTTCGGTGGCCGAATATAACAGGCATTGCCGCAGGGACGTGATGAAGTTTACCAAAGAATGGGGAGATCTTACCCATAAGATGGGCTATTGGGTGGACTTGGATGATCCCTATATTACTTATGACAACCGCTACATTGAAACTCTCTGGTGGCTGCTGAAACAATTGTATGGCAAAGGATTGCTGTATAAGGGATATACCATCCAGCCTTATTCTCCGGCGGCAGGCACAGGGCTTAGCTCGCACGAGTTGAACCAGCCGGGGTGCTATCGGGATGTAAAAGACCTTACGGTAGTAGGGCAGTTTAAGATTAAGGAACCCAAACCGGAAATGACAGGGTGGGGCACTCCTTATTTCCTGGCGTGGACCACGACTCCTTGGACCTTGCCTTCGAATACGGCCTTATGTATCGGACCGAAGTTCGAATACGTGGCAGTGCGTACCTATAATGTTTATACGGGAGAAAAGATGACTGTTGTTTTGGCCAAAGATCTGGTGCAGACGCACTTCAACAAAAAGGCCGAAGGGTTGGCTCTGGAGGAATACAAGCCGGGCGATAAGTTGGTGCCATATAAGGTTGTAGGTGAATACAGGGGAACTGATTTGGTAGGAATGGAATACGAACAGCTTATCCCGTGGGTGAAACCTGTAGAAGTGACTGGAAACGGCGGATGGAGGGAAGCCAAGTCCAAGGCTTTCCGTGTAATAGCGGGAGACTTTGTGACGACTGAAGATGGTACGGGGATCGTTCACATTGCCCCGACTTTCGGTGCGGACGATGCAAATGTGGCGCATCTTGCCGGCATACCTTCGCTGTTTATGATTAACAAGAAGGGCGAAACCCGTCCGATGGTGGATCTTGCCGGTAAGTTCTACCTGCTGGAAGAACTGGATGAGGCATTCGTACGTGAATGTGTGGATGTTGAGAAATATAAGGAATATCAGGGTCGGTGGGTAAAGAATGCGTATGATCCGCAATTTACCATAGACGGCAAGTACGATGAGAAGGCTGCCCGGGAGGCTGAGTCGTTGGATGTATATCTTTGCATGATGCTGAAACAGAACGGGCAGGCATTCAAAATAGAGAAGCATGTTCACAATTACCCGCATTGCTGGCGTACGGATAAACCGGTGCTTTACTATCCGTTGGACAGTTGGTTTATCCGTTCTACAGCATGCAAAGAGCGCATGATTGAACTGAACAAGACCATCAATTGGAAGCCTGAGTCGACGGGGACTGGACGTTTTGGCAAATGGCTGGAAAACCTGAACGACTGGAACCTGAGCCGTTCCCGTTACTGGGGTACCCCGCTTCCTATCTGGCGTGACGAAGACGGTGCTGAAATTTGTATCGGTTCGGTAGAGGAATTGTACGGCGAGATAGAAAAGTCGGTTGCGGCAGGGTTTATGGTCGAAAACCCTTATAAGAAATTGGGTTTCGTTCCAGGGGAATATACGAAAGAGAACTATGACAAGATTGATTTGCACCGTCCGTATGTGGATGATATTGTGCTGGTTTCGTCCAATGGTAAACCGATGAGGCGTGAGGCAGATTTGATAGATGTATGGTTCGATTCGGGTTCGATGCCGTATGCGCAGTTGCATTATCCGTTTGAAAACAAAGAATTAGTAGATAACCGCACGTGTTATCCGGCCGATTTCATTGCGGAAGGGGTGGACCAGACACGCGGATGGTTTTTTACCCTGCATGCCATAGCCACAATGGTGTTCGACAGTGTGGCATTCAGGAACGTGGTTTCCAATGGCCTCGTGTTGGATAAGAATGGAAACAAGATGTCTAAACGCCTGGGCAATGCGGTTGATCCTTTTGCTGCCATCGAAAAATACGGCTCCGATCCTTTGCGCTGGTATATGATTACCAATGCTTCGCCGTGGGATAACCTGAAGTTTGACACCGATGGGGTGGATGAGGTGCGCCGTAAATTTTTCGGCACATTATATAATACCTATTCGTTTTTTGCCCTTTATGCCAATGTAGACGGCTTTACTTATAGTGAGGCGGGTGTGCCTGTGGCATTACGTCCGGAGATAGATCGTTGGATTCTGTCCTTGCTCAATTCGCTCATCAAAAATGTGGATGCATGTTACAGTGACTATGAACCGACAAAAGCGGGGCGTTTGATAACGGATTTTGTAGATAATAATTTGAGCAATTGGTATGTACGCTTGAACCGCAAGCGTTTCTGGGGTAGTGCAATGTCGACGGACAAGCTCTCTGCTTACCAGACATTGTATGCATGTCTGGAAACGGTGGCCAGGCTGATGGCACCTGTTTCGCCGTTTTATTCCGACCGTTTGTATATGGATCTGGTTGGCGTGACGGGGCATGACAATGCGGTTTCCGTTCATCTGGCAGATTTTCCGGTAGCGGACGAAAGCCTGATAGATGCTGAGCTGGAAGCCCGTATGCAAATGGCGCAGACCGTAACTTCCATGATATTGGCTTTGCGCAGGAAAGTAAACATCAAGGTACGCCAACCGTTACAATGCATTATGATTCCGGTCGTGGATGAAAACCAGAAACGTCGTATTGAGGCTGTGAAGGATTTGATTCTGACGGAAGTGAACGTAAAGGAACTTCAGTTTGTGGAAGAGGGGTCGGGTGTACTGGTGAAAAAAGTAAAATGCGACTTTAAGAAGTTGGGACCGAAATTCGGGAAACGGATGAAAGCCGTGGCAAATGCTGTAGCAGGCATGCCGCAGGAAGCCATAGCCGAACTTGAGAAAAACGGGAAGTATTGCTTCCATCTTGAAGACGGAGATGCCGAAATCAATACATCGGATGTGGAAATCTTCAGCGAAGATATCCCGGGCTGGCTGGTGGCTAACGAAGGCAACCTTACCGTGGCATTGGAAGTGACGATAACAGACGCGTTGAGGCATGAAGGCATTGCCCGTGAATTAGTCAACCGTATCCAAAATATCCGGAAAAGCAGTGGATTTGAAATAACCGACAGGATTCATGTCGTCTTATCGAAAAATAAGGATACGGATGATGCGGTAAACGAATATAATGCGTATATTTGCAACCAAGTGCTTGCCGAGTCATTGGAACTGGCCGATGAAGTGGCAGGCGGGACAGAGTTGAACTTTGATGATTTTGTTTTGTATGTAAAAGTATCAAAACTCTAAATATTATTAACTTTAAATTTTTTGTCTTATGGCTGAAAAAACAAGATATTCTGACGCTGAGCTTGAGGAATTCCGCGCCATTATCATGGATAAACTTCAGCTCGCAGAGCGCGACTATGAAAAATTGAAAAGCAGTATAATGAATATGGACGGGAACGATACGGATGATACTTCTCCCACATATAAAGTGTTGGAAGAAGGTGCGAACACGCTGTCGAAAGAAGAAACCACTCGTCTGGCTGCCCGTCAGCTGAAGTTTATTCAGAACTTGCGTGCCGCCCTGGTGCGTATAGAGAACAAGACGTATGGTATATGTAGGGAAACCGGAAAATTGATACCGAAAGAGCGCCTGCGTGCAGTTCCCCATGCCACACTCAGCATTGAAGCAAAACAGGGGGGAATGAAAAGATAAAGTGCATTTACATTTACCATTTACATATGCATGGGGCAGAACATGCGTTGTAAATGGTAAATGCTGAATAGACGGTAAATGCGTAAGTATTGTAAATGGCAAGCATAAAAAGTTTTTTTACGCAAGGATGTCTGGCCACGTTGGTCGTTTTGGCAATTTTGGTCATTGACCAGGTAATAAAAATTGTGGTAAAGACAAATATGTACTTGCATGAACATATCCACATCACCGATTGGTTTTATATCTATTTTACGGAGAACAACGGGATGGCTTTCGGCATGGAGTTCCTTCCTAAGTTGTTTCTTACCCTGTTCCGGATTATAGCTGTAATATTCATTACATGGTATTTGTATAAAGCCACCCATCGTGAAAATAAATTAAAGACAGGCTATATAATATGCCTGGCATGCATGTTGGCGGGTGCTATCGGCAATATTATTGACTGTGTGTTTTATGGTGAAATTTTCAGTGAGAGTACCTCCTATACGCTGGCCCGGTGGGTTCCGGTAGGGGAGGGTTACGGCGATTGGTTGCATGGGAAGGTGGTCGATATGTTTTATTTCCCTATCATAGATACTTATTGGCCTGAATGGATGCCCTTTTGCGGAGGAAACCGTTTTATCTTTTTCAGTCCCATATTCAATTTTGCTGATGCGTCAATCAGTTGTGGCGTGATTGCTGCATTTCTTTTTTATAATCGGACATTGGGACAAGAGTTTCAAAAAATGGAGAGCGCAAGGGAAGGGCAGAAGCCATGATGAGGAAAGGATGGTGTATGGCGGTGTTGTGGAGCCTGTTGGCCGGATGCGGGAACAAGGTTCCGGGGGATGTAATACAGCCCGGCAAAATGGAAAGCCTGCTGTATGATTATCATCTCGCCTTGAGCATGAGCAATACATTGCCCCATGGGGAGACATACAAGAAAGAGGGTTATTTGGAGTATGTGTTCCGGAAGCATGGGGTGACGGGGGAAGAGTTTGATTCATCGATGGTGTGGTACACCCGCCATGCTGAAGAACTGGCCGTTATCTACCGGCATTTGCAGGAACGCTACAAGCGGGAAGAAAGACAGATGAAAGCACAGGTGGCAAGACGTGGTAATCCGATTGATGTTTCCATGTCGGGTGATACGGTCAACATATGGCAAGATCGTACGTTGTATTGGCTCTCTGTTTCCCCTTTGACCAACAAGCTGACTTTTGATTTGAAGACAGATACTACCTTCAAGCCTTTGGATGCCGTAGAGCTGAAGGCTAATTTTCATTTCCTTCCGGAAAGAGGAGCTTCGGGGAAGGCCGTCATGGCACTTAACTTCTATTTTGAAAATGACAGTATACAAGGGCTTACGCGCACGGTGACACATTCCGGCGAACAGCGGTTGTATGTCAAAGCCGATTCGGCCTTCACTTTCCAGAGTCTCAGCGGATTCATTTATTATGTAAATGAAAAAGACCCGAAAGCTTCATTGTTGGTTGACGATATCCGTCTGATCCGTTTCCACAATCAAGAAAAAATGGCGGATTCCAAAGAAAACCTCGGCAGTCGGCTCAATGATTCGCCTGCTACACCTATTATGGAAGAAGAGAACACGGTGGTGCAGGAACATTTGCAGCCTGTGCAACGAATGGAAGACGCTGAGTAATTTGTCGCTTATAAGATTTTACATCCTTCTGCGGAATTCGGCACATGTAATAGCGGTAGCTACCGCCACGTTCAACGATTCGCTGGTGAGGCTTCCTTGCGGATAGTTCGGTATACGTAGGTGCCGATGGATACGCGAAGCCACTTCCGGACTGATTCCTTTCCCTTCGTTTCCCATGACAATCAGACCGGTTTCGGACAAAGGGATGTCATACAAGTCATCGCCATCGAGAAAAGTTCCGTATACAGGGATATTTTTCTCCAAAAGTGTATCTATAAAAGCAGGGAGGTCGATGTAATGGAATCTTACCCTCGCAAGGGCACCCATCGTTGCTTGTATGGTCTTGGGATTATAAATGTCGGCAGTGCCTTGGGAGCAAAACAAGTGGTCGATACCGAACCAGTCGGCTATGCGTGCAATGGTACCTACATTGCCCGGATCCTGTACATCATCCAATGCCAAGCACAAGGATCTGGCAGGTGCATCGGTATCGGTTTCATATTGCGGTTGCCAGAATACGGCCAGGACATCTTGCGGGGTCTTTAGCAGGCTGGCACGCGCAAGTTCGTCTTGCCCTACTTCTATGATTTCTTCCGCCCGGACTGTAGGATTCAGATGAAGCCATTTTGCAGTGCCTATTATCAACCGGCAACCGAAGTAGGGAATAAGGTCTTTTACCAGTTTGGAACCTTCGGCTATGAAAACCCGTTCGTTTTTCCGGTTCTTTTTCAGTTCTAGCGAACGGATGTACTTAATCTTGTTTTTGCTGAGCATGATACAGTCACGGTTGCCTTTGATATATTTTATGGACAAAGCTAAGAAGATTTTTTAATTATTCCCTATATTTGCGGATAATTTTGCATAATTGAATGAAGAAGCCGACTGGCATATTAATCTTATGGACGGTAATGGTAGTGCTGAACGGATGTTCGGTAAGCAAGTTCATACCGGAAGGAAGCTATTTGCTGGACAATGTCAGAATCGAGTCGGACAATAAGGAAATCAGGACTTCCCAGATGAGCATGTATGCACGGCAGACTTCCAATGCCAAGTGGTTCAGCTTGGTAAGATTGCCTATGTATATTTATGGAGCATCAGGATTGGATTCCACGAAATGGATAAACCGTTTTTGGCGGAAAATAGGCGAAGCCCCTGTGCTTTACAGCCGTGAAGCGGCTGAAGAAACCCGGAGTGAAATGGAGAAGGCTGTACAGAATATGGGGTATATGGGAGCTACGGTTAGTTTGCATGAACAGCCCGAACGAAACCGGATGAAGGTGCGTTATGTGATCCGTTCGGGCGAACCGTATGTGGTGGAGCATGTGTCGTATGATATTGCCGACAAAAAAATTGCAGCTTTCATGAAGCAGGACTCGGTCCATGCAGGACTGTACGAGGGGATGCGTTTCAATGTCAATGTATTGGATGAAGAGAGGCAGCGCATTACGGAATACCTGCAAAACAGGGGATATTACCGGTTCAACAAAGACTTTATTACTTACCAGGCAGATACAATATTGAATACCCACAAGGTGGATTTGACCTTGCAGCTTTTACCTTACCGGCGGGTAAAGGAAGATCCGCCGCAGGAGCACAAGCAGTATGTGCTCCGCAACGTACATTACGTGTTGGGAGGGGATTTTTCCATCTTGTCGGAAGGTGCGTTGCGGGGATTGGATTCAATCCGTTTGACGAATGTGGACATTTACTACAAAGGCAAACCTTTTCTGCGCCCGAAAGTGATTTCGGATTATAACTATCTGGAACCGGGCAGCCTGTACCGGAGCCGTGATGTGCAGAATACATATTCGGCATTGGGGCGGCTTTCTGTCCTGAAATATTCGAATATCCGTTTCGATGAAGTAAGGGAAGGAAACGATTCCACCCGGTTGGACGCTTATGTGTTCTTCTCGAAGAACAAGAACAAGTCCCTCTCGTTTGAAATAGAGGGTACAAACTCCGCAGGCGATTTGGGTGCGGCTGCTTCAGCCTCGTTTACCCACCGGAACCTGTTCAGGGGGTCGGAAACGTTTACATTGAAACTGCGTGGCGCTTACGAGGCGGTAAGCGGACTGGAAGGATATGCCAACAGCAATTATCTGGAATACGGTGTGGAAAGCAGCTTGAATTTCCCCGGATTTATGTTTCCTTTCCTTTCGTCGGATTTCAAGAGGCGTATCAGGGCGACATCGGAGGTAAGTATCAAGTATAATGTACAAATTCGTCCGGAATTCGAACGAACGCTGGCTTCGGCGGCATGGAGTTACCGTTGGAGCAAATGGGGCAGGGTCACGCACCGGTTCGATTTATTGGACATCAACTATATCTACATGCCATATACCTCGGATGCCTTCAATGCTTATCTGGAGCGTATGGACCAGATAAACCCTTTGCTTCGCTACAGTTATGAAGACTTGTTTATCGTACGTTTGGGCTATACCTATACATACAACAGTGTGGGAGGAGGTTCAATAAATGGGGCGAGGTACAACTCGTATTCCGTCCGTTTCAATGTAGAGGAGGCGGGGAATCTGCTTTATGGGTTCTCGAAATTATTGCATAAGCATCCGCAGAACGGGGAATCTTACCAGATGGCAAATATCAGTTTTGCCCAATATGTAAAGATGGATATAGACTATGCCAAGAATTTTATGATTGACGATCGCAATTCATTGGTCTTTCATGTGGGATTGGGGGTAGCGTGCCCGTACGGGAATTCGCGGAGCCTTCCTTTCGAAAAGCTCTATTTTTCGGGCGGTGCGAACAGTGTGCGGGGCTGGAGCGTACGCTCGCTGGGTCCCGGTTCGTATCAGGGAGACGGAAATGGCATTGATTATGTAAACCGTACGGGCGACATCAAGTTGGATTTGAATCTGGAGTACCGCACGTATTTGTTCTGGAAACTGAACGGTGCGGTTTTCATTGATGCCGGAAATATATGGAACATGCGTACGCAGGGGACACAGACCGAAGGCGTATTCAAGTTCAACCGTTTTTACAAGCAATTGGCCGTGTCTTACGGATTAGGCATCCGTTTCGATTTGGATTTCCTGATCCTGCGCTTTGACGGTGGAATGAAGGCAGTCAATCCGATGTACACGGGGAAAGACCATTATCCGATCATTTCGCCGGATTTCGGGCGGGATTTTGCTTTCCATTTTGCAGTGGGATACCCGTTCTGATAACTGTAATATATACTTCTTTGCTGTAGCAGTATATATTCGTTGACGGTTGAAGTATACATGAAACAGCGTTTGAAGTATATCTGCATTTTGAAAAACAATGTATTGGCAAAATGCGGACATTCATTGAAATTTAAAGTTTAGCTATATGGCACAGAAAATATACACCAAGGAAGAACTTGAGGAATTGGAAAGTTGGTTCAGGAAGTATGAATTGCCGCAAAGTCTGCAATTGGATAAGGCAACTTATATTCCTGATTTGGAAAATACTTTGTCATATTTATATGGGCAGGCAGAAATTTGCCGTGAGAACCCGAAGATGCAGGGAGCCATCCTTTTGCTGGAACGTATCAGGAAGAAACTCGAAGATCAGGGTAGCCGTGCCAAAGCAACCTGAAATAGTACAAAGTCTATATCCTACAATAAACCGGCTATGCTCCATGCTTCTGATGGATATGCTGGAGGTCAAAGGCAAGACGGCAAAGGATTGTCAGTATATGGGAGGCAGGTTCGTGTGCGGATAATTAACCGTAAAATATACGGCTAATTTCTGGCAAATCCCTATCTTTGCCCAGGGTACGACGATGAAAAGAAAGCATGCTATTATAATTTGTCAATTGTTTTTTATATATGAAAGGTATTGTATTAGCGGGCGGTAGCGGTACGCGTTTGTATCCTATCACAAAAGGAGTCAGTAAACAGCTGCTTCCTATTTTTGATAAACCGATGGTTTATTATCCGATATCTACATTGATGTTGGCAGGTATCCGTGAGATTTTGATTATTTCTACCCCACATGATTTACCCGGTTTCCGGCGTTTGCTGGGTGATGGAAGTGATTTTGGTGTGCATTTTGAGTATGCAGAACAGCCTTCTCCGGATGGGTTGGCGCAGGCATTTATCATTGGTGAACAGTTTATTGGCAATGATGCGGTGTGTCTGGTGTTGGGTGACAATATTTTCCATGGGAATGGGTTCAGTGCCATGCTGAAAGAGGCTGTGTATATGGCCGAAGGAGAGGGAAAGGCCACGGTATTCGGTTATTGGGTCAGTGATCCGGAACGTTACGGAGTGGCGGAGTTTGACAAGAACGGCAACTGCCTGAGCATTGAAGAAAAACCGGAATGTCCAAAATCGAATTATGCAGTGACGGGACTGTATTTCTACCCGAACAAGGTGGTGGAAGTGGCGAAAAGCATCAAGCCTTCTGCACGTGGCGAACTGGAAATCACAACGGTGAACCAGCGTTTTCTGCATGATGGCGAATTGAAGGTGCAGACTTTGGGACGAGGCTTTGCATGGTTGGATACGGGTACGCATGATTCGTTGGCAGAAGCTTCCACTTACATCGAAGTAATCGAAAAACGGCAGGGATTGAAAATTGCCTGTCTGGAAGGAATTGCTTACCGCAAAGGGTGGATCACGGTGGAGAAGTTACGTGAAGAGGCGCAACCAATGCTCAAGAACCAGTACGGGCAGTATTTGTTGAAGGTCATTGAAGAAGTGAAACGTACTGGGCAGGAGAATTTGGACTGAGCTGATATTTATTGATCATGTAATGAAAATATTCTTTGATAAAACCTCATGCAAATGAATATATTGGTAACGGGATCCAACGGACAGTTGGGCAACGAAATGCGGAGAGTAAGTGTAGGGAGTACGAACAATTATATCTTTACGGATGTGGCAGAACTGGACATTACCGACCGGGAGGCGGTGAGAAAGAAGGTGAATGCCTGTCGGATTCAGGTGATAGTGAATTGTGCTGCCTATACCAATGTGGACAGGGCGGAAGACGATTATGAAACTGCCGACCTTATCAACAACAAGGCGGTGGAGAACCTGGCAGTGGCCGCAAAGGAAACAGATGCCACCCTGATTCATGTATCAACTGATTATGTATTTAAGGGGGACAAGTGCATCCCTTGCCGGGAAGACTGGGAGACTGACCCGTTGGGTGTGTATGGTGTGACGAAACTTGCCGGAGAAAAAAGTATTGAACGGACAGGATGTCGTTTCCTGATTTTCCGTACTGCATGGCTGTATTCTCCATACGGCAAGAATTTTGTCAGGACTATGCAGAAACTTACTGCCGAAAAAGACAGCCTGAAGGTCGTGTTCGACCAGGTGGGTACGCCTACATATGCGGGCGATCTTGCCGCTGTAATTTATCAGGTGATAGAGAAGGGGTTGCTCGACAGGCAGGGTATCTATCATTTTAGTAACGAGGGGGTATGCTCGTGGTATGATTTTGCCAAGGAGATTTGTGAATTGAGCGGAAATAACTGTGATATACAGCCTTGCCACAGCGAAGAGTTTCCCAGCAAGGTGAAACGCCCGCATTTTTCGGTGCTTGACAAAACCAAGTTGAAGGAGACTTTCGGCTTGACGGTGCCTTATTGGAAGGATTCGTTGAAGAAGTGCATCGCCGAACTGAAGGGTATGTGAATCGACTTATGTTGTTCTATTTAAATAAAAAACTATGGAATTTAAACGTAATATTATCATTACCGGAGGTGCTGGATTTATCGGAAGCCATGTAGTGCGCCTGTTTGTCAACAAGTATCCGGATTACCATATCATCAATCTTGACAAACTGACTTATGCCGGCAATCTGGCCAACTTGAAAGACATCGAGGACAAACCGAACTATACGTTTGTGAAGGCGGATATCTGTGATTTTGATAAGATACAGGAGCTGATGCGTCAGTATGGTGTGGACGGCATCATCCATTTGGCAGCTGAAAGCCATGTGGATCGCAGTATCAAGGATCCGTTCACTTTCGTACGCACCAACGTCATGGGTACGCTTTCTTTGCTGCAGGCGGCTAAAGTGTATTGGGAAGGTCTTTCTGAAGGATACGAAGGCAAACGTTTTTATCATATATCTACCGATGAGGTATATGGTGCGCTTGAAATGACTTGTCCGGAAGGGAAGAAAAGTGAAATTTCGGCACACGAAGTGTATGGGGACGAATTTTTCCACGAATATACCAAATACAATCCGCATTCGCCTTATTCCGCATCGAAAGCATCGAGCGACCACTTTGTACGCGCCTTTCACGATACGTACGGCATGCCCACCATTGTGACCAACTGTTCGAACAATTATGGTCCGTATCAATTCCCCGAGAAGCTGATTCCGCTTTTTATCAATAATATCCGTCATCGCAAGCCTTTGCCTGTATATGGTAAAGGAGAGAACGTGCGTGACTGGCTCTATGTAGTAGACCATGCACGTGCTATTGACCTGATTTTTCATCGCGGCAAGGTGGCCGAGACATATAATATCGGTGGATTCAACGAATGGAAGAACATTGATATTGTCAAGGTGGTCATCAAGACGGTAGACAGGCTGTTAGGACGTCCGGACGGGGCGGATCTCGACCTGATAACATACGTTACAGACCGTAAGGGGCATGACATGCGTTATGCCATCGACTCTACTAAGTTGAAAAAGGAATTGGGGTGGGAACCGAGTCTCCAGTTTGAAGAAGGCATTGAGAAGACCGTGCAATGGTATCTCGACAACCAGGAATGGATGGACAATGTGACTTCGGGAGATTACCAGAAGTATTACGAAAGCATGTATCAGAATCGGTAAATTCCCTTCTTGCAATATGGTCACCGCAGTGGATTCAAGTCCATTGCGGTGATTTTTATCCTTTCATATCCTGATACAGGAACCGTTTGATGCTTTTCTTTGCCGTTTTTTCGAATTCTTCCGGATAGATACGGATGTGGGTTATCTGGCTGTATGCAGGTAATTGTTTGTTCAGTTCGCCGCGGTTTGCTTCCATGAACTGTTCCAATTGTATCGCATTGATGCCTTGCGCGAAGGTTTCTTCGTTGTCCGGATATACCAAGGCAATGAGTTTGTCGCCCGAAAGCAATACCAGCGATTCACTTACGAAGGGCATGTTATTGAGTCGTGCTTCTATTTCTTCCGGATAAATATTTTGTCCTGACGCTGTCAGCAACATGTTCTTGCAACGTCCTTTGATGTAGATGTTGCCTGCGGCATCTTTTATGGCCATGTCTCCCGTGTGCAGCCAGCCTTCTTCATCGATGGCTTGTGCGGTGGCTTCCTCGTTCTTGTAGTATCCTGACATGACGTTGGTTCCCCGGCAGATCAGTTCGCCCGGAATGTTTTCGGGGTCGGGCGAAAGCACTCTGGTCTCCATGTTGCTTACGGTCTTTCCGCACGATGTATACTGAATTTCGTCCCATCGGCTGTGGCAGATAAGTGGGGCGGCTTCGGTCATCCCGTAGGCTATGGTATAAGGGAAATTGATTTTGCGCAGGAAGGCTTCCACTTCGGGATTGAAAGGAGCGCCTCCGATGACGATTTCGATGAAGTTGTTCCCGAATACTTCCATGGCATGTAGGCGGATCTGTTCTTTGATTTTATCGCTGATGATGGGAAGTTTAAGGAAGAGTTTGCCCAATTTATTGTCTACTTTCGGCAGGATGTTCTTCTTGAAAATCTTTTCCACGATAAGCGGCACGCAGGCAATGACGCGCGGACGTATTTCAGCAAATGATTCGGCTATGATTTTGGGCGAAGGCATTCGGGTGAGAAACCACAGGTGAACCCCTGCGGTCACGCCATAGAGGAAATCGAACACCAACCCGAAAATATGCCCCAAGGGCAGCATGGATACTACATTGTCTCCCGGCTGGAGATTCACTTTCAAATGAATGTGTTGTATGTTTGACAAGATGGCCCGATAAGGGAGCATGACACCTTTTGAGTATCCGGTGGTTCCCGATGTGTAATTGATGATGGCAAGTTCTTCCGGATTCTCGCGGCGGTAGGCAACGTGTTCAGCACGGAAACGGCAGGGATACCGCTTTCCGAATTCTTCATTCAGGTGCTCGCGGGCATAAGTCAGTCTGGGGGAACGTGACACAACCAGGTCAAGGTTTTTCAACTCGATAATGCCTTCGAGCAGGGGCATGGCGGCTTCGTTGAAGTTTTCCCATACTTGGTCGCCTACGAACATCATGCGGGCTTCAGAATGGTTGACGATGTTATGCACGTTGTCTGCCTTGAATTCGTGCAGGATAGGTACCGCTATGGCGCCATAGGTAATGACACTCAGGAATATGGTAGTCCAGTTGGCGCTGTTTCTTCCGCATAAGGCGATTTTGTCCCCTGGCTTAATGCCGGCGAACTCGAAGAGGATATGCATTTTCTCTATTTTCCGTGCTACATCCTTGTATTGTAGGGTAGCTCCTTTATAGTCTGTCATGGCATCCCTGTTCCAGTTAAGTCGGATGCTTTCTTCTATCAGTCGGATCAGGCTGTCTTGGCTCTCCATTTCTTTATAGTTGCACATTTGTTACATAATTTGCGCAAAAGTAATAAAAGTTGCATTAATCCCGTCCTATTCCAAATAATAATTTTAAATCAGGATGGAGAGGATGTGTGATTATTACTAACTTTGTAAAAAAATAAACTGTAATTATGCTGGTCTATAATACAACATATCATGTGGAACTCAGTGATGCCCGTAATTTTGTCATTTGGCTGCACGAGTGTTATGTACCCGAAGCCGGGAAGTCGGGGGAACTGAAACAACCGCGTATCCTGCGTATATTGAGCCATAATGAACAGGAAAGCGAGTGCTTTTCCATGCAATGGGAAGTGGAAGACAGTGCTGCCCTGCACCGTTGGTATACACGGGCAGGGATGAGGTTGGACGAAGAATTGAAAAAGACATTTAAGGATAAAGTGACAGGATTTACTACGTTGATGGAGGTGATAGAATAGTGATACAGCCGGTTAAAGAAAAGATTATCCTTGGAATCGATCCCGGAACCAACATCATGGGTTATGGTGTATTGAAGATTGTCGGCATCAAACCCGAAGTGATGACATTGGGGGTGGTCGATTTACGCAGATGTACGGATTCTTATCTGAAGTTGAAGCATATTTATGAGCGGGTACAGGGCATTATTTCGTCTTATCTTCCGGATGAATTGGCTATTGAAGCTCCCTTTTTCGGTAAAAATGTGCAGTCGATGCTGAAACTAGGTCGGGCACAGGGCGTAGCGATAGTGGCAGCTTTGTGTAGGGATATTCCGGTAACGGAATATGCTCCGCTGAAAATCAAGATGGCGATAACGGGCAACGGGCAGGCGAGCAAAGAGCAGGTAGCAAGTATGCTGAAACGGATGTTGCATATCCCGGATTCGGAAATGGGACCTTTCATGGATGCCACTGACGCGTTGGGGGCCGCTTATTGCCATTACCTGCAAATGGGGTGTCCGGTATTGCCGGATACTTATTCGGATTGGAAAGGTTATGTCCGGAAAAACCCGGGCAAGGTGGTAAGATAGCAATTGGCGTGCGCAACAACGAGGTGCTTAGACTGAGGTATAGGTTGGAAGTACGATAAGCGGGACAGGTAGCGGCAGGGTTGTGTTCGGCTTTGATTCTATGTATCAATAAAACGAGGAAAAATTCCTTTGGAATATCATGCAAACAATTATTTCTATAAAAAATGGTGTCGCAAGGCATCCGGCATACCGGTTGTCTACACCGATCAATCTGGAGTTTCATGCAGGCGAGCATATCGCTATCGTAGGTCCTAATGGGGCGGGGAAGAGCCTGTTGGTTGATACACTGACCGGGCGTTATCCATTGCTGATGAACGAGGTGAAATATGATTTTTCCCCTTCATCATCGAAAATGGCCTCCGACAATATACGTTACATTACCTTCCGCGATTCATACGGTGATTCGGACAATACTTACTATTATCAGCAGCGTTGGAATACGCACGACTTAGACGATATCCCTGTTGTCCGGACTTTGCTTCCCTCTTGTACGGATGAGCAATTGAAGCGTACATTGTTTGATTTGTTTGATATTGAATCCATGTTGGACAAGCACATTATTTTATTGTCCAGCGGGGAGCTTCGTAAGTTTCAGTTGACGAAAACCCTTTTGGGCAATCCGCGTGTCCTGATCATGGACAATCCTTTTATTGGATTGGATGTAAAAACACGCGCTTCGTTGCACGTCTTGTTGAGAAATCTGGCCGAAGTTGCCTCTCTTCAAGTCATTTTGGTCTTGTCTAAGTACGATGACATTCCTTCGTTTATCACCCATGTTGTTCCGGTTGCCGACCGCGTGTGTGGGGAAAAGGTCCCCCTTGCAGAATATTTGGCTTCGCGTCCTCAGGTTCCTGATCACGTGTTGCCGGAAGAGAAGTATAGCCGTATCCGTAATTTGCCTGATGCCGGCAACTTGTACCATAGTGATCATGTCGTTGACATGAATAAGGTAAGTATCCGCTACAGTGGGCGCACGATATTGAAGGAGTTGGATTGGACGATATGTCGTGGGGAGAAGTGGGCATTAAGCGGTGACAATGGATCAGGCAAATCTACATTGCTTAGTTTGGTTTGTGCCGACAACCCTCAAAGTTATGCTTGTGATATTTCTTTGTTTGGCAGAAAACGCGGTAGTGGGGAAAGTATTTGGGAAATCAAGAAGCACATCGGATATGTCAGTCCGGAGATGCACCGTGCTTATCTGAAAAACTTGCCTGCCATTGATATTGTGGCAAGCGGATTGTACGATTCCGTCGGCTTGTATAAGAAAATCCATGAGGCCGACCGTGATGTATGTAAATGGTGGATGGATATTTTCGGCATTATAGGGCTAAAAGACAGGAGTTTCCTGCAACTTTCCAGTGGAGAGCAACGTATGGTGTTACTGACGCGTGCCTTTGTAAAAGATCCGGAATTGCTGATATTGGACGAACCACTTCATGGGCTGGATCCTTACAACTGCCGTATGGTGAAAGATATCATTGAGGCTTTTTGCGGACGAAAAGACAAGACTTTGATTATGGTAACACATTATGAGGAAGAATTGCCTGCCTGCATCACCAACCGTTTTGTTATCCGTTAGCTATGTATTATATATAATAATAATGAGTATGATATAAATTGAATGTTTGTTATATTTTGTTTGTTATATTGTTTTATATAGTTGTTTATGAGCATTTTGTG
>CAZAUU010000016.1:0-40893 GCA_964488405.1 uncultured Phocaeicola sp. | reverse complement strand
AATAATACTAAAACAAGAACATTTGCAAAAACTATCGCAATTTTATTCCTTAATACGCTTGTTAGAAACGATTTAAATATTTTTCTTTCAAAACGAATTTAAACCTAGAACATTTTTAACATTCACCAAATACAATATCTTCTTATTTTCTTCGGAGAAAAACTGATTTTACCCAGCAAGAAAATCTATTTTCTTGCCAAGATAATTTTGCAAGAACAGCCTTTATTCTTTTTACAAAAGAAACCCTCCAGAAGCAGGGCGAAGCACGCACGGCAACCGAAATTTGCGGCCAATAGATAGAATTTGATTTGAACAAATTATAGAAAAGTCGTAAATTTGCGGCCAAATAACAGGTATAGTATGCAAGACATAAGAAACATTGCCATCATTGCCCACGTTGACCATGGGAAAACAACGCTGGTAGACAAGATGATGCTGGCGGGACATCTGTTCCGCAACGACCAGCCGAACGCCGAGCTGGTGCTGGACAACAATGACTTGGAACGGGAAAGAGGGATAACGATTCTGTCCAAAAATGTATCCATCAATTATAACGGCACTAAAATCAATATCATCGACACGCCGGGACATGCCGACTTCGGGGGAGAAGTGGAGCGCGTGCTGAACATGGCCGACGGCTGTATCCTGCTGGTGGACGCCTTCGAGGGACCGATGCCGCAAACACGCTTCGTGTTGCAAAAGGCACTGCAAATAGGCCTGAAGCCCATTGTAGTGGTCAACAAGGTAGACAAACCCAACTGCCGCCCGGAGGAAGTGTACGAAATGGTGTTCGACCTGATGTTCAGCCTCAACGCCACCGAAGACCAGTTAGATTTTCCCGTCCTCTACGGATCGGCAAAGAACAACTGGATGGGCGATGACTGGAAAACCCCCACCGGCGACATCACACCGCTGCTGGATGCCATAGTGAAATACATCCCTGCGCCCGAACAGATAGAAGGGACGCCACAGATGCTGATCACCTCACTCGACTATTCCCCATACACCGGACGCATCGCCATAGGACGCGTACACAGGGGCACTGTCAGCGAAGGCATGGGCATCACCCTCGCCAAACGCGACGGGCGTATGCTGAAACTGAAAATCAAGGAAGTGCATACTTTCGAAGGCTTAGGATACAAGAAGGTACAGTCTGTATCATCGGGCGACATCTGCGCCGTCACCGGAATCGACGGTTTCGAAATCGGTGACACCATCTGCGATTTCGAGAACCCCGAAGCACTCCCTCCCATCGCCATCGACGAGCCCACGATGAGCATGCTGTTCACCATCAATGACTCCCCCTTCTTCGGCAGGGAAGGCAAATACGTCACTTCACGCCACCTCCACGACCGCCTGATGAAGGAACTGGACAAAAACCTGGCATTGCGCGTGAGAAAGACAGAAAACGAGGACGGCAAGTGGATTGTTTCCGGGAGGGGCGTGCTCCACCTCTCGGTGCTGATAGAAACCATGCGCCGCGAAGGATATGAACTGCAAGTAGGGCAACCACAAGTAATCTACAAAGAGACAGACGGGGTGCGCTGCGAACCGATTGAAGAACTTACCATCAGCGTGCCCGAAGAGTTTTCGAGCAAAATGATTGACATGGTGACACGGCGCAAAGGCGAAATGACATCCATGGAAACACAAGGTGACCGGGTAAACATCGAGTTCAACATACCATCGCGCGGCATCATCGGGCTCCGCACCAATGTGCTGACAGCCTCGCAGGGAGAAGCCATCATGGCACACCGGTTCAAGGAATACCAACCCTACAAGGGAGACATCCCCCGCCGCACCAACGGATCGATCATAGCCATGGAAAGCGGGACCGCCTTTGCCTACGCTATCGACAAGCTGCAGGATCGCGGCAGGTTCTTCATCTACCCGCAGGAAGAGGTCTACGCCGGACAGGTGGTGGGAGAGCATGTACACGAAAACGACCTGGTGGTGAACGTAACAAAGTCGAAGAAACTCACCAACATGCGTGCATCAGGTTCGGATGACAAAGCGCGTATCATCCCGCCCGTGGTCTTTTCATTGGAAGAAGCCTTGGAGTATATCAAAGAAGACGAATACGTGGAAGTGACCCCGAAGAGCATGCGCATGCGCAAAATCATCCTGGATGAAAACGAGCGCAAACGGGCAAACAAGAATAACAACGGATAAAAGAAAAAGACCCTTCCGGGGTTGCCAAGCGACCCCGGAAGGGCATCCGGAATTCAACTTATAATTAGAAAAACAAATCCGGACAAAAAAACCTTATAACCCTTCCGTCGTCTGCTCGATGAAATAACGCGGACGTTGCTTCACCTCCTTATAAATCTTGCCTATGTATTCACCAATGATACCGCATGCCAACAGGATAGCACCTCCCATGAACCAAACGGAAACCAGCAGGGAAGTCCAGCCGGGCAAAGCACTCCCATCCGCATACGAATACAGGCCGTAGAAGATAGCAAGTATGGCAATGAACATGAAACACAGCCCTAAGTAGGCGATGTAGCGGAGAGGACGCACGGAGAACGAAGTAATCCCATCGAGAGCGAAGCTGAGCATCTTGTCCAGCGGATACTTCGACTTGCCGGCAAAACGCTCCTTGCGGTCATAATAGACCTTGGCAGAAGGGAAGCCGAGCGAAGCCACCATACCACGCAAAAACAGGTTACGCTCTGGGAAAGAGACCAATGCCTGAAGTGAGCGGCGACTCATCAGACGAAAGTCGGCATGGTTGTAGACAATGTCACCGCCCAAATACTTCATAAGGCGGTAGAAGCCTTGTGCCGTCGTACGCTTGAAGAAAGTGTCGGCCCTGCGTTTTTTACGTACCCCATATACAATGTCCATTCCCTTGTTATAATAATCCACCATGGCATCTATCACATCCACATCATCCTGAAGGTCGGCATCGACCGACACGGCAGCATCGGCGTGAAATGCGGCATATTCCAATCCTGCCCAAAGAGCCTGCTGGTGCCCGACATTGTGCGCCAGCTTCAGCCCGCCCATGCAGGGATTCTCCGTGGCGTATTGCCGTATCAGGCTCCATGTGGAGTCACGACTCCCATCGTCCACATACAAAACAAAGCCCTCCCCTATTTTCCCTTCGGCAACCATCCGCCCGATTACTTGCGAAAGCCGGGAAGCCGTTTCAGGCAACACCTCCTCCTCGTTGTAACACGGCACCACAATCATCAGTTTCATAAAAATGTCAGTTTTTATATTTAAACACAAACCTTACAAGTAAAAAATTCACCGGGACGGCTATGGCAAACACCGGGAAAGGAGCCCATGCCTTCGGAACCCCCAGCCACAGGAAAGCATTCAGCAAGGCGATATGGAACACATAATTCACGCCGTGCGCCACCCCCATGCCGGACAGCCTCCCCCATGAAGGCGGCTTTCCAAACGTGAAATAGGACGTAGCATAAAAATTGGCGACAAACGCCACCACATATCCTGCCGTATAGGCAAGATTCACCTCCACGACCTGTCGGAGCAGATGGTAAATGCCATAATGCAACGCCGTAGCCCCTACCCCCACTACGCCGAAACGGAAGAATTCGCCCAATGTCTGCCTGCCGTCCATTCTTTCACCTCACAAAATCAGTACGGAAAAATCTCCCCGCGGCACTGCAGCCACGGCGGTAAGGGCCACATGCCCCGCCTGCCTCACGGGAAGATACCACGGAAGGACACAATACACCGGCCATCAGACAAAGCTGCTGCCGACAAACGGGTATGATGCAATATGAACGCTTCATCAAAAAGGTATTTGAAAGTCCGTCTAAAATGCAAAAATACAAAATTACGACAAACCTCTTCGGTCAAGAAGCAAAAATTCCGGACACAACAGTGCCCGGAACCTTATTTTAACATACTTATCGCGCAACGAATTTATTTCCCACAAAATACCTTTGCGCCCTGAAAGACAAAAAGCCAATCAATACCCCGGATTTTGCCAGAAATTCTCCTGCTCCGTAGTATAGTTCAACACCCCGTTGGTCTGGCTCACGGTCATACTGCTATAATTCGTCACACTCTGCAACTGGGACTCAGGTATCGGGCGGTAATAATGGTACTCGCTGATGTACCCGCTTGCCTGTGCATTGTAGGCTTTCACGCGATCAAGCAACGTATGCGTACGCTTCAGGTCGAACCAACGCTGCTGTTCCCCGCAAAGTTCGATGGCACGCTCGTCCAATATCGTATTGATATCCACCGTCCCTGAAATGGAATTGTCCTGGCCATCGATAGCCCGTACGGCACGCAGTTCGTTGATGGTGCCCAATGCACCGCTGTTATTTCCCAATTCCATCTGAGCTTCCGCCTTGATGAGATACATCTCTGCCAGACGGAATACCACAGCATCGCGATCGGATATGTCGTGTGTCGGATAGCTGGAGTCATACACATTGTCCAAGAACTTCTTGATGCCCGGATAAGAACACCATCCACCTATCTTGTAACTGTTGTAACGGCTGTCACCGTATACATCCGAAGTGCCTTTTGCCGATTCGGTAGGCACTGCCGTTGCCGGATCAGAAGATGAGTAGACCGGAATATCCCCTCCGCTCATGAACTGAATGCGGTAACGGTTTTTCGCCCAGCTTTGTGCCGCCTGCCCTTCTTGGCTATCGCCGTCCAGCGGAGAATAATAAATGGCGGTATCGCCGGCATTGAACGTATCGCCATCCGCCTCGGCCAGTGTCTTGCTGTATTCTCCCATCAGCGGATAATTCGTGGAACTTCCTTCCAGCCCGGGAGCCATATTGTAGTGTGTGAGCAGCGTTGCCTCCACACGCTGGTCGGTAGCACGGTTTCCTTCCATGAGCTGCCACAAATAGACAGAAGGCAAATACCGTGTAAATCCACGCCCGTAAGGCGAATAATATTGCCCCACCTCGATTGACTCACCGGTCTTGGTATTAGTCACAGTGGTCGAGCCCGCAAGGGCACGGATAAACACCTCGTTCCCGTTTCCTCCCAAATCATCCGCACCATTATTCCACATGCTGACAAACATCAGGAGCATGGCGGAACCTCCGCGTGAGTACCCCGTACGGGTAATCAGCGTATTGTATTCTTCGGCATCTCCACTCGAATCGGTCGTATAGCGGTAAGGGATGCAATTGGTCGTGGAAGTGATGTCCGAATCATAATGCACGCCCCAGATAGCCTCATTGTTCGAGTCGATGTCTTCATTGTTCATCGACCATGTGTCGGCATAATCCGTATAGAACTGTGCCCCCGATGAGGCAATGACTTCTTCCGCCGCCGCCTGAGCCAGCTGATACAGATTTTGTCCCGCGTAGTTTTCATTGGAAGTGATGCTCTGCGAACCCAACCAAGAAGCTGCATAAAGCAGGACACGCGCCTTCAATGCCATTGCTGCGTAATAGTTGGCATGCCCGTCGGAAGTCTTCGCTGTGGCTCCTCCAGCCAACAGATGTTCCAAAGCCAAATCAATGTCCGAAAGGATATTCGAATAAACAACCTCTTCAGGCACACGGGTCGCCGTATTCTTCGCGGCCGTCATGCGCTCTTCATTGTATGGAATCGGTCCCCAGATATTGACCATCTGGAAATAATACAGGGCCCGCATGAAATAAGCCTCTCCCAAATATTTCTCTTTTGTGGTATCGGTAATCACCGTATTCAGCGGAATCCAGTAAATGGCATTATTGCACACATCCACGGCAGCATAAAACAGTTCCCAATAATGATCCAGACAGGCATTGTCGGACGTATCATCATCCAGGCTTGCCGAAGTCAGGTTATACGAATTCAACGATTTCTGCTTGTTGTCGTAACCGTAATAAAACAGGTCGGTACCCATCTCGGACAAGCCCAACCCGGCCTCTTTCCCCCACCAGCCACGTGCAAAGCTATAGCAGGCGTTCACCAAACCTTCTATCCCGCTTGCGGTACTGTATGTCAACTCTGCGTTCTGCCCTACCTTGCTATCCTCTTCCAGGAAATCGGAGCATGAGGTTCCCGCCACCAATGAAAATACCGCCAATATAATATATATTCCTTTTCTCATGACTTTATTAATTTTAGAATTGAACATTCAAACCGACTACCACTTGTTTCTGCAAAGGGAAACTGATGCTTCCTCCCCGTTCCGGGTCGTAATTGTCGATACCGCTGAAAGTAAAGAAGTTCTTCAACGAAGCATATACACGTGCACCCCCTATATACATTTTGGACAAGAAGTTCTTCGGTAAATTATACGACAAAGTTATGTCCTTGATTTTAAAATAGCTTGCCTTTTCATACAACAATGCGGTGGCATACGTCGTATAGGTGGCCTGCTGGGTACTGCTCAGTCCCGGCGAAGGGAATTTCGCATTCTGGTTAGTAGGAGTCCAGTAATCCAGGTCGCCCCAGTTGGCACTTTCATAATTCAGTTGTTCGTTCATGCTGTACGAAATGTATCCGCCCAAGCGTGCATACAATTGGACACTCAAGGAAAAATCCTTGTATGTGAACGTATTGTTCATACCAATGATATGCTTCGGGGAACGATTATACACGATACGGTCATTGTCGTCAATGACACCGTCATCATTCTGGTCCACTATTTTTATGGTACCCGGATCCCCATAGTTCGCCACTGTCCACGAAGGCGACTCCCCGTTGTGACGTTCCTGGTAATCGGCAAGATACTGCTCGTATTCGCCTATTCCCCATGTGCCGTCGGCCTCGTAATCATAATAGATGGATACCGGTGCGCCCACGATGAAACCCGTATTGCCACTGATGTTCCGATCCACCCCTTCGGACAGCTCGGTCACCTCATCCTGGAAATGCGTGTACGACCAGTTCGCGTCCCACGAGAAATCTTTCGTCTTGACCAACAATGTGTTCAAAGCGACTTCTATACCCTGACCTTTTGTAGAACCTACGTTGTCAATCACGCTGGTAAATACGGAAGAGGCAGGTTGACTGGCATAATACAGCAAGTCGCTCGTCTTCGACCAGAAATAATCGACACTACCTGCAATACGGTTGTGCAGAAAAGAAAAATCCAACCCGATATCGAAGGAAGACGTGGTTTCCCATGTCAGATTTTCATTTGCCAAGGAAGCAGGAATCATGTCGCTCCCTCCCGATACGGTAGCCGTCAGGTTTCCTAACGTCTCATAGGCATCAATGGCGGAATTTCCGGAAAGTCCCCACGAAGCACGCACCTTCAACTGGTCTAACCACGTAACATCACGCAGGAAAGACTCCTCGTTCAAAGACCAGCCCAAAGCAACCGAAGGGAAATACCCCCACTTATTCCCTTCCGCCAATACGGAAGACCCGTCGGCACGGATGGATGCCGTCAGCAAATAACGATTGGCAAGCTTGTAATTGACCCTACCAAAATAAGACAGCATACTGGTCTTTGTATAAGTGGAAATAGGAGTCACATTCCCCAACTTGGAAACATCATAAAAAGAACTCTCGTAATAATGTTCTGCACCCATATCACCTTCCACCAACAGGCTTTCCGTAACGCTTTGGGTCATTTCATGTCCCAACAGAACAGTCAAGTCATGAAATCCTCCATTGAAAGAAACATTGTAGTTCAATGTGTTCTGCCAAGTATATTTGGTATTGCTCGTACGTTCGTTTGACATGTAGCTGGTTCGGGGTGATTGATAACGCTGTTGGCTTTCATAGTCCTGATACTCGCCGTCGCGCTCGTCCTGGCGATCCAGGTTGAACAATGACTTGAACACCAACCCCTTGAAAGGAGTAATCTGGGCATATACATTCCCGAAGAAACGGGAAGTTTCAATATTACGCTGGTACGCTCCGTCCACATCATCCAGCAGCGGACTGCAATGGGCGGCATAAAGCGGATTCGGAGTGGCATTGATGGAACCGTCTGACAGATATGCATGGGTGATAGTGGTCATCTTCATTGACTGGCTGAATACACCGGAATTCCGTTTATCCTGGCTTTTATACGTATACAACAGGCTGGTTCCCACCGTAAACACGTTATTGATGACATGGTCCACATTGGCTTTTACATTGTAACGGCTCATCTGGTCGTTCCGCATCAACCCATTATCGCGCATCAACCCCAATGACAGGTTGAAGTTGGTTTTTTCACTCCCTCCGGATACAGAAACCTCGTAGTTCTGTGTCACACTGTTTTTCAAAATCAAGTCCGCCCAATTGGTAAACGAACCATCAGACACGATATCTGTCATCAGGGTCCCATCGCTCAAGGCATTTGTCCCCAACACATCTTCTATTGTATTGTTGGCAGAACCCCAATTGCCGGAAACATAATCATCCTGGTAATTGGCCTTGTCTATCAGACGTTGCACTTCCTGCATCCCATACATTGACTTGGGAATATTTGTGGGACTGTTCATCGATACATACGCATTGAAATTCACCTGCGTCTTGCTGCCCTTCAGTCCACGTTTGGTGGTAATGATGATGACACCGTTCGCACCTTTCGTTCCATAAATCGCCGTAGATGAGGCATCTTTCAGAATTTCCATAGATTCGATGTCCGAAGGGTTGATGTCCAGCGTCGAACCATATTCCACACCATCCACCAATATCAACGGGTCATTACCCGCTGCCAGCGAACGGTTACCCCGCAAGTTGATGGAGAGGGAAGCCCCCGCTTGTCCGTCACTCTGCTGGATATCCAAGCCCGGGACTTTTGCCTGCATCGCCTGCATCGCATTGCTGGAAGCCACCTTTTGCAAATCAGCCGACCTTACAGACGAAACAGCCCCTGTCAAATCACGTTTCTTCATAATGCCATAACCCACTACGACGACTTCGTCCAGTGCCTCCATATCCTCTTTCAGTATCACATTGAGGTGACTTTGTCTCCCCACCCGCAATACCTGGGAAACAAAACCAATGTATGAAACCTGAATTTGGGCATCCTCCTGAACCGTCAGTCTAAAGTTCCCATCCAAATCCGTTATCACTCCATTGGTCGTCCCGGCTTCCAATATATTCGCTCCAATTATCGGAGTCCCAGTTTCATCCACGACCGTACCAGTCACTTCACGTCCCTGTGCAAAAGCGAACATACACACCATGCTCAATAAGAGAATGGCTGATGCCCTCTTGTAATTTTTTCTTAAAAACATCATAGTTACAGGTTTAAATTGTTAATATTTATTGTTATAGCAAATGATTGTGATAAATTATGTTTTTCATAACATCAAAGATATCAAAATACTTTTAAGAAACAAAAATCAGCTGTATTTTCTTATCCAAACAAAAGTCATGATACAAATTGATATTTTATTGATTTACAACTGAAAAGACAAACAACCATCCTTATTTGCATACCAATCCGCCCGACAGACATCACTGTTTTATTTTAAATAATCCTAAAATATCCGATTCTTCGAATGGCAAAACAACATTATCGCCCAAACGCCCAAAACCACATCTGCCGTTTTCATATCATTCCCGGCATAACTTCGTAAACATATTTTATCAGCCTGCAACCACAACAAGCGCAAAGGCACCTCCGGCAGATAAATATTATCCCAACAATGCCGAAATGCCAGAAATTGCACTATCTTTGTACTTCACATAATTCATCCACTTCCTATATGAGAGAGTTTTTCCACATGATGCGGCGATTCATCTCGCCTTATAAAAAATATGTAGCCTGTGCAGTAGTACTGAACATCCTTTCCGCCATTTTCAACATATTTTCTTTTTCCCTCCTGATTCCGATACTGAACATCCTGTTCAAGACAGAAGGGAACGACCGTATATACCACTTCATGGCATGGGGAAGCGGTGACATCAAGGACGTGGCGGTGAACAATTTCTACTACTACGCGTCCCGGTTGATAGAAACGTTCGGACCGTCTGCCACCCTGCTTTGGTTAGGCCTGTTCCTTGCCGGCATGACCCTGTTGAAAACAGCATGCTACTTCGGATCTACTGCCGTCATGGTTCCCCTGCGCACGGGAGTGGTGCGCGACATCCGCATCCTTGTATATTCAAAAGTGATGCATCTCCCACTCAGCTTCCTTTCCGAAGAGCGGAAAGGCGACATCATTGCCCGCATGAGCGGTGATGTGGGGGAAATAGAAAACTCCATCACGAGTTCGCTCGACATGTTGCTGAAGAACCCTATCTTGATTATCTCCTACTTTGCCACCTTACTTGTCACCAGCTGGCAACTCACGCTCTTCACCATTATCGTACTTCCAGGTATGGGGTGGCTCATGGGCAAAGTAGGACGAAAACTAAAACGCCAGTCTCTTGAGGCGCAAAGCAAGTGGAGCGAGACAATGTCGCAGCTGGAAGAAACACTGGGAGGCATGCGTATCATCAAGGCATTTATTGCCGAAGATAAAATGATAAACCGTTTTGTGAGGTGCAGCAACGAATTCCGCAATGCCACCAACCGTGTGGCCATACGCCAGAGCCTTGCCCATCCGATGAGCGAGTTTCTGGGCACAATACTTATCGTGCTGGTATTATGGTTCGGCGGGACACTGATTCTGAGCGAAACCTCCCCTATCGATGCACCCACATTCATTTTCTATATGGTCATCCTATACAGCATCATCAACCCGCTGAAAGATTTTTCAAAAGCCAGCTACAACATTCCGAAAGGATTGGCATCCATGGAGCGTGTGGACAAAATATTAAAAGCGGAGAATCCTATCGTGGAGCACCCTGATGCTCTACACATCAGCGAAATGAAAGAAGGGATAGAATTTCGCCATATCTCATTCAGTTACGGCTCCCATGAAGTGCTTCACGATGTGAGCCTTAGCATAAAAAAAGGAGAAACCATAGCCATAGTAGGACAAAGCGGTTCGGGCAAGTCCACGCTGGTCGATTTGGTTCCGCGTTTCCACGACGTACAATCAGGCGAAATCCTAATCGACGGGAAAAATATCAAAGACTTGGTGGTGAAAGACCTGCGCGGACTTATCGGCAACGTGAACCAAGAAGCTATTCTCTTCAATGACAGTTTCTATAACAATATCACCTTCGGCGTAGACAACGCCACATTGGAAGAAGTAGTAGCTGCCGCCAAAGTGGCAAATGCCCATGATTTCATAATGGAAAGCGAACATGGATACGACACCTCCATAGGCGACCGGGGCTGTCGCCTGTCCGGAGGACAACGCCAGCGTATTTCCATAGCCCGTGCCATCCTGAAAAATCCTGCCATCCTGATACTGGATGAAGCGACATCCGCCCTCGACACAGAAAGTGAACGTCTGGTGCAAGAAGCGCTGGAACACCTGATGAAAACACGTACCACCATTGCCATTGCCCACCGCCTTTCCACCATCAAGAACGCCGACCGCATCTATGTCCTCCACGATGGGTGTATCGTGGAATGCGGCAAACACGAAGAACTGCTTCAGAAAAATGGTTACTACAAACGGCTGAACGACATGCAGGCATTGTAAATAGTCCTCTGACAACACATCCCCCAGCGCCGGAATACATCCTGACACCAGCCATATTCGATTCTGTCGCCACCGGCATTGTGCCCAAATGTCATTATCCAACCATTACTTTGCCATCCGAACGTGAATGCGCAGGGAATTCATTCCTTTTCAGCTTCTTCCATCTCCTCCATTTTACGCATGACAAATTTCAACTTCACATCAGCCTCTTTCATCTCCTTCCGTATTTCTTCCATTCCGGCAAGAATACGTGCAAGATTACTTATTTCCACCACCGCTTTTACATCATCCGCACGCATCGTTGTCTTATAGTTCCGGTCGCCGATAAACTCCAAATGGAAATACTTCTGATCCTGATGCGCCACGATAAAGGCCGCCACTCCTCCATCGTCTTTTCCGACCCGATAATCCGCCTTCTCAATTACGCGTCCCAAATCACTCGTCTCGTAGCTATCTGCCGAAACCTTGGTTTCAGCGAACAATTCCCCCTTATCCGTACTCACTCTCACCGCCGTATGATGGATATTGCCTCCCGCACAATAGATGGAAGTTAACGACATTTCACCCTGTTCATTCACCTGAGCACGTAGGAAAGAACGCCAAATATTTTTCTCCACCACCTGAGTAGGATAAAAATAATTGCCCGTTTCCTGATAGGCCGTATCTTTCTCCAACACAAAATTTCCTTTGATCGAATCGAATACGGCCTGTTTCACTTGCAACATGCTGTCCAAATAGGCTAATGTCTGCTGCTGTTCGCGCATATCGATATGCTGCATCAGACGGATGCCTGCTTTCCGTATCTCCACCGCTTTCGGATAAAACGAACGGATACTGTCTATCTGCAACTTCGCCAGACTGTAATTGCCTAAAGCATAAGACAACTCGGCACGCTGGAACAACGCTCCCGCTTCCCGATAGCCCGAACTGCACCCGGACAGGAGCGATAAAATGCTGAATACCAGTAAAAATATCTTTTTCATACGCACTACATAATCTTAATTTATTCCGAAACAAAAATACGATTTAATCGGTTTATTCTCCTAAAAGTATCTTCTTTTTTTGTAATTTTGCACGTTAATTACCTGTTTTGAACATAAAAACAATACGAAAACATATTAGAGCAATGAATCTGAAAGCGCATTTCACCGACAAAATATTTACTTTGATATCCGAAACGGCTGATGAATTGGACAAAGAATGTTACGTTGTGGGAGGTTATGTGCGCGACATTTTTCTGAACCGTCCTTCGAAAGACATCGATGTGGTCGTGGTAGGCAGCGGCATCGAGGCAGCCGAAACATTAGGAAAGAAATTAGGACAAAAAGCACACATCACCGTATTCCGTAACTTCGGTACGGCACAGGTGAAATATTGCGATACGGAAATAGAGTTTGTCGGCGCACGGAAAGAATCGTACAGCCACGATAGCCGCAAACCGGCAGTAGAAGACGGAACGCTGGAAGACGACCAGAACCGACGCGACTTTACCATCAACGCGATGGCGATTTGTCTGAACAAGGCACACTTCGGCGAACTAGTCGATCCGTTCAACGGATTGGAAGACCTGGAAAAACGGATTATACGCACACCGCTTAATCCTGACATTACATTCAGCGATGACCCGCTCCGCATGATGCGCTGTATCCGCTTTGCTACCCAGCTGAATTTTTATATTGATGACGAGACTTTCAGTGCCCTCGAACGCAACCGGGAACGCATCAAAATTATTTCATACGAGCGCATCAAGGACGAACTAAATAAAATCCTCCTCTCCCCCATCCCTTCAAAAGGCTTTGTAGACTTGGACCGGTGTGGATTATTAGCACTGATTTTCCCTGAATTGACCGCCCTGCAAGGCGTGGAGTTCCGCAACGGACGCGGACACAAAGACAATTTCTACCATACGCTGGAAGTAGTAGACAACATTGCCAAAGTATCCGATAACCTGTGGCTGCGCTGGGCAACCCTATTACATGATATCGGCAAGCCCCGCACCAAACGCTGGGATCCAAAAATGGGATGGACCTTCCACAATCACAACTACATCGGGGAGAAAATGGTTCCAAACATCTTCCGCCGCCTAAAGCTTCCTATGAACGAAAAAATGAAATACGTACAGAAACTGGTGGACTTGCACATGCGCCCCATCGTGATAGCCGATGATGAAGTGACAGATTCCGCTGTCCGCCGTCTGCTTTTTGAAGCCGGGGATGACATTGATGACCTGATGGCACTGTGTGAAGCCGATATTACGTCAAAGAATGAAGCACGAAAGCAGCATTTCCTCGACAATTTTAAGTTGGTACGCCAAAAGCTGAAAGATCTGGAAGAAAAAGACCGCATTCGCAACTTCCAGCCTCCCGTAGACGGAGAAGAAATCATGCACATATTCAATTTGCAGCCTTGCCGTGAAATCGGTAATCTGAAAAGTGCCATCAAAGACGCTATCCTCGACGGAGTCATCCCGAATGAACACGATGCAGCCTTCTTCTTCATGTTAAAGAAAGCCCATGAGATGGGACTGAAGCCAGTAAACCTGCATGACTAAACCATTCGCTTTTGCAGCATAGGAAATACGGATGGCTCATGAAATGGAAACAGATATCATTTCATGAGCCATCCACATATACCTGCCGAACTTATAACCGGCTACTCGTATTCATGCTTTCGTTTCGGATTCATCGGAAACCAACCCTTCAACACCCGTTTACGCTGTTCAAAAATTTCCTTGATACTCCAGAACGAAGAAAAAGAAAATACACCAAGCACACTTGAAAACAAGAGATTGGAACTCAATACCGACCAGACAAGTCCTGCTATCCCAAGCAGCAGAAACCACCACCAGCATCGCGTGCCAAAATAATATTCAGCTTTCACCACAATGGGATGAAACATCCCGATAATCAAAAATGTACTGATACCAATGATAATCCCACCAACATGGCAGTTAGCAAGCCACTCCATCACTTCAAACCTCTACGGATGGGAATTTCTTTCTTGATGCTCTGCTCAAGTGAGATGAGTGTTTCCGTAGCCGTAACCCCCGGAATTTCCTGGATTTTCGAGTTGAGCAGCTCCATCAAATGCTCGTTGTCGGTCGAGTATAACTTTGTCAGCATGGTATAAGGTCCTGTCGTAAAATGACACTCCACTATTTCAGGAATCTTTTCCAACTCAGCCACGACACTTTTATACATCGAACCCTTTTCCAACTTAATTCCTACATACGTGCAGGTACTATAACCCAAACTTTTCGGATTAACATGGTAACCAGAACCCACGATAACACCCAAGTCAATCAGACGTTGTACTCGTTGATGGATGGCAGCACGCGACACACCACACTCTGCAGCCACATCCTTAAACGGGATGCGAGCGTTCTGTGAAATTATTTCCAGAATTTGTTTGTCAAGATTGTCAATCTTCTCCATAAAAAATATCAGTCTTTAATATCATATTGTAAGCAAATATAGAAAAACTTTTTTGGCCATACACACATTAAGCGAAAAAATAATATCTTTTTACACAAAAAGGTTCTTTTACCTTTGTATGCAATCCGACAAGACCTTTGTGCCTTTTCTATTCTTTGTCTTTCTTTTGGAAATTTTCTCAGAGAAAATAATACGGTAATTCTTTCACAAAATACAATGTTTCCCCCTTTCCCATCTCAGACGGGATATACTCAATCTCGAATGGGAAATAAGGCAACTTTTATGGGAATATAAAAAAGACAGGCCACTGCCCTTTCCGGCGATGACCTGTCTTTTTTGACTTTATGACTTTTATTACTTTATACGCTTGTAACCATATACCGCCAAGTCTCCCAACTCTTCTTCAATACGGAGCAGTTGGTTGTACTTCGCCATACGGTCTGAACGGCTCAGTGAACCCGTCTTAATCTGACCACTGTTGGTAGCTACGGCAATGTCCGCAATAGTAGCATCTTCCGTTTCTCCCGACCGGTGAGAAGTGACAGTAGTATAACCATGACGATGTGCCATCTCAATGGCATCCAATGTTTCGCTCAGCGAACCAATCTGGTTTACCTTGATAAGAATGGAGTTAGCACACCCTTTTTCGATGCCCTTACGCAAAAATTCCACATTGGTCACGAACAAATCGTCACCGACCAACTGGCAACGATCACCGATACGGTCGGTCAACTTCTTCCAACCTTCCCAGTCTTCCTCGCTCATACCATCTTCAATGGAGTCGATAGGATATTTACTAATTAATTCTTCCAAATAAGCAATCTGTTCATCATCGCTTAGTTTCTTGCCATTAGGATCTTTCGGCATGCCATTCTTCAAATGCGAATAGTCATAGTAGAACTTGCCATTTTCCTTTACGCAGAACTCGGAAGAAGCGCAGTCCATGGCAATACGCACATCGTCACCCGGACGGTAACCTGCCTTCTTGATGGCTTCGATGATACAATCGAGAGCATCTTCCACACCATTCAGCTTCGGGGCAAAACCACCTTCATCACCTACAGCGGTGCTCAGGCCACGACCTTTCAAGACTTTCTGCAACGCGTGGAACACCTCTGTACCCATACGCAGACCTTCGCGATAGGAAGGCGCACCTACAGGACGAATCATGAACTCCTGAAAAGCGATGGGGGCATCACTGTGTGCACCGCCGTTGATAATGTTCATCATAGGCACGGGCATCACATAAGTATTCACACCGCCGATGTAACGGTACAAAGGAATTTCAAGATAATTGGCAGCAGCTTTGGCCACAGCCAGTGACACGCCAAGAATAGCATTGGCACCCAATTTGGATTTGGTAGATGTGCCGTCCAACTCCAACATCTTGTGGTCGATGGCACGCTGTTCCAAAGCCGACATGCCAATGAGGGCAGGAGCAATAGTCTTATTCACATTCTCCACTGCCTTCAATGTACCTTTACCCAAATAGCGATTTTTGTCACCATCACGTAATTCGAGGGCTTCGTTCTCGCCCGTCGAAGCACCCGACGGAACAGCTGCACGTCCCATTACACCGCATTCCAGTATCACGTCTACTTCCACAGTCGGATTTCCACGCGAATCAAGAATCTCGCGAGCTACAATCTTTTCAATTTTCATGCTTTTTTGTTTAATGAATTATTATATTTAATCCCCTAAAATTGGAGATTTTTTCAGTCACTCAACACTTTTGAAAATCAGTATTCACCTAATTAATCAATAATTTGTCTTCTGCACCTCAAAATATGCTTGTGGGTGCAAGCATGCCGGACATACATCGGGAGCTTCCGTACCTACATATAAGTAACCACAATTGCGACATTGCCATACCACCTCTGTATCCTTCTTGAACACCTTTCCTTCCTCCACATTTTTAGCAAGAGCAAGGTATCTTTCTTCGTGTCCCTTCTCGGCTACAGCTATTTCACGGTACATCTTAGCGATGGACGGAAAACCCTCCTCCTCGGCAATGTCGGCAAACTTTGGATAATCCAACGACCATTCTTCATTTTCTCCCGCAGCTGCCGCTTTCAGGTTTTCCAAAGTCGTCCCGATTATGCCCGAAGGGTAACTGGCAGTGATTTCCACCATTCCGCCTTCCATCCACTTGAACATACGCTTTGCATGTTCTTTCTCTTGGTCGGCCGTTTCCGTAAAGATAGAGGCTATCTGTTCGTAACCTTCTTTCTTCGCCTGACTTGCAAAATATGTATAACGCATTCTCGCCTGCGACTCGCCAGCGAACGAAATGCCTAAATTCTTTTCAGTTTTTGTTCCTTTAATACTTTTTCCCATACTCATCAATTATTTAGTTATTAGTTAAACATTGCATCTTGATTTATTTGCAAATATAATAATATTATTCAATTTTGTAATTATTACAATCCTTATTTTATATTCTATTAAGACACTTCTCCTTTTTTCAGTTTCATGTGACCATACGCAATACATAACACCATTGGTAAATACATTCAAAACTTAAATCTTAAAATATATTATAAGTAATGTTTTTCCCAATGAAAATACTTGCACGTTTTCAAAAAGTCCGTACCTTTGCATTGTGTTTTTCATAGTATTAGATTTAAGGTTAACAAAGGTTGGAGTACAGCGGTACTCCTTTTTTATTTTTCTGACAATCCTGCAAAAATCACGTCGCAACAAATATCACCCCCAATAGGGTTAATACAATCACAACATAGCGTGCCAGTTTGCCAAGCGTCATTGATATGGCCACGATCCATACATTGGCACGCATCCAACCCAACACGACCAGAATGGCATCACCTATAACGGGCAGGAAGGAGAACACGGCTATCCATGCCCCTCGTCCCTGGATGAAGCGTTCAGCACGATTCCATTGCTTCTGATCCACCTTTAAGTATTTTTCTATCCATTCCATTTTTCCCAAATGCCCAATCAAATAACAGGTGATACCCCCCAATGCGTTACCTGCTGTGGTAACCAACGTAGATACCACAGGATCCAATCCTAAACCGATGCACGCTAAAAGCACTGTTTCCGAGGAGAACGGCAACACCGTTCCCGCCAAGAAGGCAGAAATAAACATGCCTGCATATCCCCATTCGGTCAAAAGCTGAAGGAATTCATCCATAGGTTGAACAAGCAAAGCAATACCCACAAGATCAAGGTAACAAAAAAGAAGGCGCGAGCAAAGCGGTTGAAATTCAATGAAAACAGATGTCCGCCCAACATGGAACAGAACAGAAGAAGAACGGGCAGTAAGGAATCGACATACACAGGATATACCAACATGACCAAGTTAATCCACACTCCCATCCAAATAAAGATATGGAGCAGGATACGAGTCTGCACCTTATCTTTCTGCGCAAGGCGCAAATAAAAGACGGCATACACTATAAATAAAAACACCACCACCATCCACGATACACGAAGAGAAAGGGGCAATGCGGAATAATCCGGCACAATCCTGCAGGCAGCCCACGAGGGGGGGGCATAAAATTCTGGCAAACAACCCATCAAAATATAATAACCGCACAGAAACCAATAAGGTAACAAGATACCTATAATACCCGCAAAAAAAGTACGGACATTAAGTGAGCGCAGATTTACCATGTGCAAGTAGAGCAACGGTCCAACCCAAACAACGCATGGCAACACAAGGCTGGCAATCCCCAGGCAGAAGAATGCCCGGAAAATAGTGGCCGATGCATACATGGACTCATAGCTGCGAAACAGGGAACCCATCATCAAAATGAAAAGGACAGGCAACAGGCTGGCAGGCGAACTTACATGCAAAAAAGGCATCACCGCATAAAACAACAAGAAAAACACGGCCGGGAGCGTGGTGCGGGTGCGTATCAAAGTAAACCGCGTATTCAGCTCAAGTAACAAGTAGGCATTCAGACCAGCAGCAGCCAAAGAAATGATATTAATCCATTCCCTTTGAGAGAGGAAAGATAACACCCAGAACAACACTGTAATAACCGCGGCAACCGGAAGCGTACCTCTTCCGATTGCCGCGTTGTACTGGAATTTATCTTTTACGGAAAGCATGGTTCTGCTTACAAATCAAACCCTATATCAGAACGGAAATATTTTTTCTCAAAACAAATTTTACCTGCATTCGTAAACGAACATTCCAGTGCATCTTCCTTGTCTACCCCATAAGAACTGACTGCAATGACACGTCCTCCCGATGTAACGACCTGTCCGTCTTTTAGTTTAGTTCCAGCATGGAACAATATACTCCCACCTGCTTTCGCATCTTCGATGCCCGTGATGGGAAAACCTTTTTTATAGGCTTCAGGATAACCTCCTGACACCAGCATGACGCACACGGCGGCACGCGGGTCAATTTCCAATTGTTTTTCATCAAGATTACCGTCCGCTACCCCTTCAAAAAGATCTATCAAGTCGCTTTGGATGCGAAGCATTACGCTTTCCGTTTCCGGATCGCCCATGCGCACATTATATTCAATGACCATCGGCTCACCTTTTACATTAATCAGACCGAAGAAGATAAACCCTTTATAGTCGATGCCTTCGGCAGCGAGCCCCTCCACTGTAGGACGGATAATACGGTTCTCGACCTTTTGCATCCATTCCTTGTCTGCGAACGGAACCGGTGAAACCGAACCCATACCTCCGGTATTCAACCCCTTGTCGCCCTCACCGATACGCTTGTAGTCTTTCGCTTCGGGCAAGATTTTGTAATGCCGACCATCGGTCAACACGAATACCGAACACTCAATACCGCTTAAATACTCTTCGATAACCACGGTTGCCGATGCGTTGCCAAACCGACCTTCTATCATTCTTTTCAATTCCTTCTTCGCCTCTTCCAAAACAGGAAGAATAAGCACGCCCTTTCCTGCGCATAACCCATCAGCCTTCAGCACGTAGGGAGCCTGCAAGGTTTCGAGGAATGACATGCCTTCATCAAGGTTAGCAGCAGTCACGCTCTTGTACCTTGCTGTAGGAATGTGGTGGCGTTGCATAAATCCTTTGGCAAACTCCTTGCTTCCCTCAAGCATCGCCCCAGCCTTCGAAGGACCGATAACAGGGATATGGCCCAACGATTCGTCATCGCGGAAAAAATCATACACACCCTTCACCAACGGGTCTTCCGGTCCTACCACCACCATGTCAATCTGATTTTCGATGACAAACTTTTTTATAGCCTCGAAGTCATCGGCTTTTATGGACACATTCTCACCTGCTTCCCGCGTGCCGGCATTGCCCGGAGCGATATACAGTTTCTCTATCTTTGGGCTTTGTGCGATTTTCCATGCCAATGCATGTTCGCGTCCCCCTGAACCTAATAACAAAAGTCTCATATCTCGATAGGTTTATAATTGCCAGTATCGTTGTTCATCTCAAATAGTCAATAAAATAACGCGTGATATGCTCATGCAGGTGTACACGGTCATGCCCTACCATGTTGTGCCCGCCTTCTGGATAAATGAAGAAATCGGGATGTGTACCTGCATCAATGCATGCACGCAGAAACGTAAGCGTGTGTTGCGGTACACACGTGGGATCCATACCTCCGATAATGATTTCCAGACGACCTTTTAGGTTACCTGCCTTATTGCGCAAGTTTCCATTCTCATAACCTTCGGGGTTATCCTGGGGCGTATCCATGTAACGTTCACCATACATAATCTCATAAAACTGCCAGTCAATGACCGGACCGCCAGCCACTCCAACCTTGAACAGGTCGGGATATGTCAACATCAGGTTGGTAGTCATATAGCCGCCAAAACTCCATCCATGTACACCTATCTTCGATGTATCCACATAGGGAAGCGACTGCAGGAATCTGACTCCCTCTACCTGGTCCTTCATCTCTTCCGTTCCCAACTGGCGGAAAGTACAGTTTTCAAAGCGGATCCCCCGGTTGTCGCTTCCACGGTTATCCACCGTCAACATGACGTAACCCTCTTGCGCCATGTATAAATCCCATCCCCTGGCATTGTAGAAACGGGTGTTATGAATCATCTGTGCATGCGGACCTCCATATACATAGACAATGGCCGGGTATTTCTTGTCCGGGTCGAAATCTACAGGTTTCACCAAACGGTAATATAAATCGGTTACCCCATCAGCTGCCTTGATGGTACCCATACTGATTTCAGGCAAAACATATTGCTCTTTCAGCGGATCTGTCGCAGATAAGAGGTTGACACCACTCTTGCCATCGGTAGGCAAGAGACTGATTTGGCGCGGTACTTCGTTCGAGGTGAAATTATCTATCAGGTATTCACCACTCTCCGAAAGGCGTGCCGAATGCATGCCGTCGCGCTGCCCGATAAGGGTACGATGACCGGTTTTCACATCCAAGCTGAATAGATTGATCTGCAAAGGCGATATTTCCGTACTACCAATGATGATTTTCTTTTTATCCGGATAAAAACCAACTATATCCTGTACCAGCCAGTCACCTTGCGTTAATGGCACGGTCTTCAGGTATTCAATATATTGGGCTTCCTCGTCCTTTCCATTTGTCCATTCACCTTGTCGGGGCATACGGGTATCCATCAGGTAAAGATGGTGGTACCCATCACGCTGACTCCAATAGACAAACTTCGTGTCGTCCCAGGGAAGGAAAACAATGGGATGCAACGGCTCTACATAACGGGCATGCTTTTCCTCATACAGAATGGCTTCCTTTTCGCCCGTAGCGGCATCATATTGCACCAATTGTGCATGGTTTTGGTCGCGGTTCACTTCAATGACATACACATGTTTCTCGTCGGGCGACCAGCTGATGTTGGTAAAATATCGGTCGGTGGGATCACCTGCCTGCAAATAGTGTACATCACCGGTCTCTACCTTATATATACCTACTGTCACCTTATGGCTCACTGTTCCCGCCATGGGATATTTATCCAGCTCCATAGTGGCGATACGTGTGGTGGTATTCACCTGCGGATAATCAGTTACCATGCCTTGATCCATCCGGTAAAAAGCAAGATACGTACCATTTGGACTCCAGAACGTACCTTTCATAATGCCGAATTCGTTGCGATGTACCGCCCGGCCATAAACAACAGCGTGCGACTCAGTCTCTGTACCTTCCAGGGAAGTACCCACCTGGATTGCGGGACTGTCCTGACGGGATACATACAGGTGGTCGCCTACCGTATAGGCCATACAACTGTTCTCCCTGCAGAAATCAAAGTTAGCCGCATCCTTCCCTCCGATGCGGCACACACCTGCCAGCCGTTTCTGCCCGAAGTCGTAAAAGAACCAATCATTCTCACTTGTTTCCCCGGTGCCCACCTTGCCGGCGAACATCAGGATGCTACGGTCTCCCCAAGGAAAAGAAGCCTCCATCAGATTACAGAGCGGTTTGATTTCCTGAAGCTGTAAATCAAGCCGACCGCCCTCCAAAGCTTCGTTCACCTCATCCAATGTAACCAATACCGATTCCTGTCCCGTACGCACATCTATACGGCTGATGCTTTCCACGTCCGCACGTACACACACATCCCCCCACCATTGCAGTCCCGGCAGGTTTTTCGGTACCAAGTTGCGGTAATTGCTTCCGCCCGGAATCACATCATCTAACGTAAACCGCTTCTTTTCTTGGGCGGACAAGGACAGGCTCATACCAAATACGATTAAAAATAACAATAATTGCTTCATGGCCTTTTTGTATAACTATCACTCATCCTTTTTATTCTGATGACGCCGATGTATATAACGCATCGATGCAGGAATCCTCAAACGTTTATCATCGGAATCATCCCTACGGAAATTGCGGTAGGAACCTTCCTCTCTACCAAATTCCTCCTTGCGCCTGCGGGTAAACTCTTTTCCTTCCCCGGCCTTTCGCGGGCGAAACAACGGACGTTCCCACCCCCTTTCGCGCCTGTCTCCGTCACGGGAACCGTATCTGTCATTTTTCCTTCCATATTCCACCCTATTGCCATAACAGCCGGGATGTTCCGGTTTGAAATCCCTGTCTGGGTAGTCCGTACGGAATTCCTTGTATTTTCCCGAGAAAATCTGATACTTACGGAACTGGCATTCCAATGCGCCATTTAAAAGAGGTATCTTCACCGATGCTTTCAGCCCAATCTGGTCAAAACAATCATCGCGATAGCTCAATATCCACGCATCGTTTCCTACGAACGCATGCTTCAAACGCTCGCCTATCATTTGGTACAAACCTAACAGATCGGTAGGCGTGATTCGCTCCCCGTATGGCGGATTCATGACAATCAGACTCTTCTCGATAGGCTGTACGAATTGCTGGAAAGGCTGTACCTTTAGCACGACATCTTTGCCAACGCCTGCCGCCTTCACGTTGCGCGTAGCCACCTCGTTTGCCATAAGGCTGTTATCATACCCGTATATCTTGTGGGTAAAGCTCCGCTCCTGAGAGTCATCGTTATAAATTGTATCAAATAGTTCCTGGTCAAAATCCTTCCATTTCTCGAATCCAAATTCCTTGCGGAACACGCCCGGAGCTATATTGCGTGCAATGAGTGCCGCTTCGATAGGAATCGTACCCGAACCACACATCGGGTCAATCAAGTCGCATTCTCCTCTCCATCCGGTCATCAAGATCATACCAGCGGCAAGCACTTCGTTCAGCGGAGCCTCCACCTGTCCCTCACGATAGCCCCGACGGTGGAGAGATTCGCCCGAACTGTCGAGCGAGAGAGTACACCGATCTTCCGCTATATGGATATTTATTCCTAAGTCCGGATTATTGATACGCACCGATGGACGATTGCCTGTCTTTTCTCGGAAATAATCCGCTATCGCATCCTTTACCTTATAAGCAACGAATTTGGAGTGACGGAACTCTTCCGAAAACACAACTGCATCCACCGCAAAAGTATCCATGTTGTCCAAATATTGATCCCATTCCACAGATTTCACGGCATCATACACCTCATCGGCACTCGATGCCTGAAAATGCTTAATCGGTTTTAGAATGCGGATAGCCGTACGCAAGCAGAAATTGGCACGGTACATCATAGCCTTGTTCCCCCTAAAAGATACCATGCGCCGCCCTATTTCAATATCTGTAGCCCCCAATTCGGTGAGTTCTTGTGCAAGCACTTCTTCCAACCCCTGAAAGGTTTTGGCGATAAGCTCAAATTCTTGATTCATTTTAATCGGATTACATAATTTCAAACAATTGTGCAAAAGTAGGAATTTTCAACCAGTCGATCAACTCTTTGCGATGGTTTCTTATCGCATTTGTTACACAAGACGGAGTACGGTCATATAAGCAAAACCCCAAATGTCCAATGGCAAATATAGAAATAAAACCATACTTTTGCAATGTGGTTCAAGAGGATTTCAAATTCTACAAGCCTTGTAAGGAATTGCAACCTTACGTCAGGTATTACTGGGTATTCAAGAGTAACCGATTGCTGAATACCCTTACTTTTCCTATTGGTTGCCCTCAAATCATTTTCCATAAGCGGACGCCACTTTATATTCCTGAATTAAAAACCAGCCAGTCGGAATTCACCATTAGCGGTCAGGTAAATTATCATTCACATTTATGTACAGATGGAAATGTGGAAATGATTGTGGTTGTATTCCATCCATACACCATGAGAGCTTTCTTGAATCTGCCCATATCCTTATTATACAACCGAGAGATTTCCGGTTATGACTTTGAAAACAAGAAATTAAAAACATTGGCTACACAAATCCTTGACTGTGAAAATACGAATCTGTGTATTACCATAATTGAACAATGGTTATTGTCGCAAATAACAGATGAACAGGTTCCAAGGACAGAATACAACATTAAAAGAATAAACGTTGCCATAAAGCGACTGTTCGCAATGCCGGCAACTTCTGTCACAGACTTGGCTTCCATCACCTGTTTAGGCAAGAAACAGTTTGAACGCCTGTTCAATGAACTGGTTGGCATTAATCCCAAGGAATATGCAAGAATAGTCCGTTTCCAAAAATCATTGAAACTATTGCAGCACTATTCAGATGTAAATCAGGCCCAACTGGCATATCAATGCGGTTACGCAGACCAATCGCATTTTATCCGGGAGTTCAAACAGTTTAGTGGTTACACACCATTGTCTTTATTGAATGTCTGCAAGCCTTATTCTGATTTGTTCACCAATCCGGTATAATGTCCCTTTTATTCTATCTGCAATCCGACAGCATACCTACTTTTGCGCAGGTTTAACTTAATAAAGAAGATAGAATGAAAGAAGTAAATCCCAAAGAAACAACCCGTGCATACGCATTTGAAATGTGGATGAATGCACCCATGCCCATGTTGACATTTTTCAAGACCATGGATATCACCCATCTTATCCGGATAAGCAAACGAACCGGATTAAAGTTCAACATGTTGATGTGTTGGTGCATCGGACGGGCTGCAAGCCGTATCAAAGAATTCTACATGCTTCCTGTCGGGCGGAAGCTGATACAATATGATAATCTTGCCGTTTGTACCATTGTGGCCAATAGGGAAGGCGAAGTGAGTTCCTGTGATGTCCCTTTTTCCAATGATTTGCAGCTGTTCAACAACGACTATCTGCACCTGACAAAGCAAGTCGCCGAAAGTTGCCAAAACCATGACCTGACGGATAGCATGATAATCGGAACTTCCGCTTTAGCACAGTATGAGATAGACGGGGCGGTTGGAATGTATAACGGCGTGTTCAACAATCCTTTCCTGATTTGGGGCAAATACAAACGTCGTCTTTGGAAACGTATGCTGGTTATTTCGTTTCAGTTCCACCATACACAGATGGACGGGGCGCATGCTGCGCATTTTTTGAAGAATCTGCAGGAAGAAATCGGGAAATTGGATGTGGGTTAAAAAAGGTTTTAATATCAGTTATCTACAATACGTTTGACCTGCTATACCCGGTAGCTTTCTTTGCCTACACCAGAATTTTCAATTACAAAATAAACAGACAAGAATCCCTGACAGATTCCGTAGAGGGAGATATTTACAAAGCTGCCAGGGATTCCTTTCACACACAAAAGTTCCTCAATCCTTTACCAGTTTTCCGTTGATATAGAAATTCTTCATCGTGATCCCGTCTACGTTTTCTATATGGTTTCCATCCTCCAATACATTGTCGAAACGACAGTCCTCTACCGAAATATCAGACACGTAGTTCCCCTCATCCAATCCGATGGCCACGATGCCATAACGGCTTTTCCCACACGTGACATTGCGCAGGTACACGTGACGCAACGTGGGATAAAATCCCCGACGGCAATTCTCCTCACTCTCATACTTCAGGTTGATTTTCAAGACAGCTTCATTGCACTGTCCCACCCTGATATTGCGCACAAAAATATTTTCTATCACACCACCCCGACAGGTATTCGTCTTGATGCGGATGACACGATCCAGTTGCGGGCTGTCCATGACACAATCTTCCACATACAGGTTGCGGTATCCGCCTGAAATCTCACTGCCTATCACTACGCCTCCATGTCCGTTCTTCATCTCGCAACGGCGCACAATGATATTCTCGCTGGGGCGGTTCCATTTCCGTCCGTCCTCATTGCGTCCCGACTTGATGGCAATACAGTCATCGCCTGTATCGAAAAGACAATCTTCTATCAACACATTCCGGCACGACTCCGGATCGCATCCGTCCCCATTGGGTCCCCGGTTAAAAATCTTCACGCCACGCACCACCACACTTTCACACAACAAAGGATGGATTACCCAGAAGGGGGAATTAAGGAGGGCAACATCCTCAATGAGGATAGTGTTACACAAATAGAAGTTAACCATTTGTGGACGGAGTGCATCTTCGGGTGTCATCACCCGTTCATAGACAGGCCGTTTCAGTTCGGCATATCCCATGAGACGCTCACGGCTGCCCAATTTCTGACTGGGCAACCCCTCTTTCCATCCGTAATGCGCAGCCCCGCACATATACCACCAATGCTCGTTCGATCCCTGACCATCAATAATCCCCTTGCCGGTAAGTGCAATGTTTGTTTCGCCATAAGCATAAATTAACGGACGGGCATTATAACAATCCAATCCCTCCCAACGCGTAAGCACCGCCGGAAAATATAAATCCTGATTTGTGACAAACTTCAATATGGCACCTTCCTTCACGTGCAGGTTGACATGGCTTTTCAATGTAATCGGACCGGTATAAAACGTTCCTTCGGGCACCAGCACCGTGCCCCCGCCTTCCTGACTGCACGTGATGATGGCTTGATTGATAGCCTCATGGCAAGGCTCTCCGGGCATATCGGGTTGTGCACCGAAATCCACAATGTTGTATACCTTGTCGGGAAAACTGGTTCGCTTGATTTGTTCTTCAATACGGGCGCATCCAGCAAACGCCTCATCAAAATCAACTTCCCCGGCAACGCACCAGATGATGCCCGTCCATGCCACCACGCAGGAAAGCCACACTCGCATTCCCATACGGATACCTGCCAAACCGATACGCAAGGACCTTTCAGAGACTTTGGATATTCTTCTCATTACTATACTTAATAAATAATCTACCTGCCACAAAGATAATAAAATAGGATAAAGGAACAAGAAAATCGGAGAATAAACTTTGAAATGCAGCAAAATACCTGTAATTTTGTTGCATTTCAAAGGATGAGATGAGCCCAATAACGATACGACATATATTCCTGGCTGTTTTCGTATATTGCCTTTTCACGTTGTTTCCACGCATGGCATACGGCGAAAATACCAAAACCACGTTCCGCATCACAGTGCTGAAATCGGACGGGCAACCCCAACTGGGTATGGTATTGAAAATATTGGGCAGAAATGAAGAATACACTGGCGATGCACAGGGGGTGATCACTTTTACATATGCAATAGACAAAAAGCGCAAGCGCACGGCGGAACTCTATTTTCCGTCCGACCGCCAGAAAGCGGCAGCATCCTTCCCACTTACAGAAGAGAACACATCGAAGACATTCTATTTGGACAGTCCGCAGGAGCTTGCACTACTCAGGCAAAGCCGGAAAACATTTCCCATAGAGGGCTTTGTTACCACCGATTCGGGCATACCGATAGAAGGTGCCGTGATCAGCATACAAGGGACGGGACGACGCACAACAAGTGATGAAATCGGGCTTTTCCGCATCGATGCCGATTTCAGCCATCCGGTCAGTTTCCGTGCCAACGGTATGGAAAACCGTTCATTGCCCGTACAAGTATTCCTTCAAAACTCCAATGAACCCTACACAGTGGTGCTCAACCGCAAGAATGCCAGCCAAATTTATGCCTCTACGGAACAGATGCCGGAATATCCGGGCGGCATGAAAGCTTTCATGCGTTATCTAAAACGGAACCTGAAGTACCCCGAGCATGCCTTGCGGGACAGCATCGAGGGCGTGGTGGTCGTCCAATTCATCGTAGAGAAAACAGGACAAATTACCTCTCCCACCGTTGTACGTGGATTAAGACCTGATATGGACACGGCAGCATTGCACCTCATTACAAAGATGCCCCGCTGGATTCCGGCAAAAGACCACGGAATCACGGTGAGGTGCAAGTATTCGATGCCGGTACAGTTCAAGATAGAGCGTCCTAAACCCGTAGAGCCAAAGACAGGAACCATGGTAACCGACTCGATACTCATCGGCAAAGACAGCCTGTGCTTTGACTCTTTGACACGTGTCCCGATACTGCCCGACACCGCACGTATGGATTCACTTCCCTTGCGTAACGATTCCTTGCTCTTGTTACCAGACTCCCTGCACATGCCGGAGGGATTGTTGCCGGTGGAAATGGAAGGTGACAGCCTGTTCGTACCGACAGATACGGTACTTTCGGAAAGCTTGCCGGTACAAAAACCGGCGGATGCCGTAGCAGAAAAGCCGAAAAAACGGAACATCTTCATCCGCTTTTTCCGCTGGTTGTTCGGGAAGAAAGGTTGAAAAACGTAAAAAGTGAACAAAAGAAAGAGAAAAAACAACATTCCTACCTTATTTTTCCCTTAAAAATCCTACCTTTGGAACAATACATCATAATGAATAAGGGAATATGAAATCCATCAGATACAGCCTTATGGCGGTCTGTTTATGCATGCCTTTTATAGTGCATGCCGGCCGTTATCCGTGTCCCGACCGTTCGAAAATCGCGGCTTTCCCCGGTGCCGATGGTGCCGGGAAATACACCACAGGCGGAGCAGGCGGAAAAGTACTTATAGTAAACTCACTAAAAGACGATGGGTCGAAAGGTACATTACGATGGGCCATCCGGCAAAAAGGACCGCGCATCATAGTCTTTGCCGTGAGCGGGGTCATCGCATTAAACGAGCCCCTGTACATCAACAACGGCGACCTTACTATCGCCGGACAATCGGCGCCGGGCGATGGCATCTGCCTGAAGAATTATACCCTAAGCATCAAAGCGGACAACGTCATCATCCGTTTCATCCGTTCACGCATGGGTTCGGACATCCGGCGAAAAGGTGATGACGCCATGAACGGGTTCAACAACCACCGGAACATCCTTATCGACCACTGCTCCATGAGCTGGAGCACTGATGAATGTGCTACATTTTACGACAACCGGAACTTCACCCTTCAATGGTGCATCGTGAGCGAAAGCCTCGCCAATTCCATACACGAAAAAGGGACACACGGCTACGGAGGAATCTGGGGCGGACAGACGGTATCGTTCCACCACAACCTCCTTGCCCATCATACCAACCGTACCCCCCGCTTATGCGGAAGCCGATATACCGGGCAACCGGAAGAAGAAAAAGTGGATTTATACAATAACATTATCTACAATTATGGGAGTGACGGAGCCTACGCGGGCGAAGGGGGCAGCTACAATCTGATAGCCAACTACTACAAGCCCGGACCATACACCGCTACCGTGCCTTCGTACAAACGCCTGTTTACGGCATATAGTGACGACGGGAAAAACCAGAACATCAAAGGGACGCACGGCATATTTTACCTGGAAGGGAACTATATGGACAGTTCGTGCGCCAAGTTGAGCGTAAAACAACGTAAAGACATGCAAAAAGTAAACGCCGATAATGCTGCCGGACTGTTCCTGAAAGACAAAGGGGCAGACAAGGCGGAGTATCTTTCGTCAACCCCTTTCGACATAGCCGAACGCACCTCACTCCAACCGGCCGAAGAAGCTTATGAAGCCGTACTGCAATTTGCCGGGGCATCTTTTCGGCGTGATGCCTGCGACCGGCGAATCGTGGAAGAAACACGCAAGGGGACTTACACCTACGAGGGAAGCCGTGGAAGCACGAACGGTATCATCGACCATCCCGGTGATGTAGGAGGTTGGGAAGAATACCTCCAAGAAACCGCACCGGTGGATACGGATGCGGATGGCATGCCTGATGACTGGGAAAAACAGCATGGATTGGATCCGAGTAACGCATCGGATGCCGCAGCATACGACCTCAGTCCCCAATATACCAATGTAGAAATGTATCTGAACGGACTGGTAGCACATTTGTATCCATAAAAAACATCTATCTTAACCTTAATTACTTATATTACCATGAAGACGAAGTATCTTATTTTCAGTATAGCACTGAGCGTTGCACAATGGACAAACGGACAAACCATCCCTTCGACAGAAGGACTGCAAGACGGTATACACCATTGGAACCTGGAACATCCTGAACGCAACTACCAGCGTTATGCACCCGAGCAATACAAGGAAATAGCCGATAACCTGACTGCCTACCAAAATTCCGACGGAGGATGGCCGAAGAACATCGACTGGCTGGCGATACTTCCCACCGACTCTGTGTACAGGGCATTAAAGGAGAAATACAAACAGAGCACGCTGGACAACCGGAACACATTTTCGCAAATCGACTACTTGGCGCAAGCCTATACCCTAAGTAAGGAGGCACGCTACAAAGTATCCATCACGCGTGGATTGGAATACCTGTTGGAAACCCAAAAAAAGAATGGAGGATGGAGGGGATGGGACGTAGATGCCATTACCTTCAATGATGATGTGAGTACCGGCGCATTGGAACTTTTCCTGCGCATCAACGAGGGTGATATCCATTACACATGGTTGGACGATGCCCTAAAAAAACGGGTCAACCATGCATTAGAGTCAGGTATCAACATGATACTCCGCACCCAGTACATGCAGGACGGAATAAAGACCGTGTGGGGGCAACAGCACGACAACGAAACCTTGATCCCCGTAGGGGCACGTACTTTCGAACTAGCATCACTGGCATCCACCGAAAGCTGTAGCATCTTGGACCTGCTCATGCAAATACCCCATCCCAGCCCGCAAATCATAGAAGCAGTCAAAGCAGGCGTAGCCTGGTTGGAAAAGAATGCCATTCAGGGCATACGAGTGGAAAAAATACCCATCGCATCCGAATGCATCACGAATGCCGAATACCCGTATGACCTGAAGACGGTGGAAGACCCGGATGCACCACGTATCTGGACGCGCTTCTACGACATGGAAGACAATACACCTTTCATGGCAAACCGTGACGGGAAGCGGGTCTACCGGTTAGAAGACGTATTACCCGAACGCCGGATGGGATACGACTGGTACACCTACCTACCCGAAACAATCTTGCAGGCTTATCCGGCATGGGTCATGAAGGTAGAAAAGGAACAGGCATATACCGGATACGAGACAGTAAACGACATGCCTGTGTTCTATGAAGCGTTGAAGCAGAACCTCACTTATCCGCTGGCATGGGGCAATGCGCCCGAAAAAGACTTCCAACATTGGAGGGAACAAGCACGAGCCAAATTGTTGGAGTGCATGCAACCGGCTCCCCCCGGGGCGGCACCCGACATGCAGGTCATCGAAGAAGAGCAACGGGAAGGTTATACGGCACAAAAAATCGTGTTCAATGTATCGGAATACTCGCGTGTACCGGCATATCTGCTAATACCCGAAGGCGAAGGTCCTTTCCCTGCCATACTGTTGATGCACGACCACGGTGCCCATTTCACCATAGGAAAGGAAAAAATGGTACGTCCGTTTAACGTACCGGATGTAATCACGGAAGATGCCGATGAGTGGGTGGTACGGTGTTATGATGGCCAATACATAGGCGATTTCCTGGCAAACAACGGTTATGTGGTACTGGCTGTGGATGCTCTCTTTTGGGGCGAACGGGGTAGAAAGGAATACGCACGCTACGAATCTCAACAGGCACTTTCTGCCAACCTTCTGCAAATGGGCATGTCGTGGGGCGCATTGATAGCCTGGGACGACATACGGAGTGCCGAGTTCTTAAGCTCGCTCAAGTTTGTCGACAAAGAGAAAGTAGGTACCATGGGATTCTCGATGGGAGCACACCGGGCGTGGATGACCATGGCAGCTACCGATGACGTACGGGCCGGAGCCGCCATATGCTGGATGAACACGACCGACAGCCTGATGACCTTGACCAACAACCAAAACAAAGGTGGATCGGCATACGCCATGATCATCCCCGGTATCCGGTGTTACATGGACTATCCACACGTGGCAAGTATAGCCTGCCCAAAACCGATATTCTTCGCCAACGGGCTAAAAGACAAACTCTTTCCCATAGAAGGGGTAAAGGATGCCTACGACACCATGAGGCAGGTATGGGAAAGCCAGGGAGCTGGTTCCAATTTCCAGACTCACCTGTACGACCTTCCACATTTCTGCAATAAGGAGATACAACAAGCGATACTGGATTTCTTCAACCAGGAATTTGCCATAAAAGAATAAAAAACAACGTATATTGTTATGAGAAAAATTCATTTACTCTTCGCAATGCTGGCAGTACTGTTCCTGCCGGCATTCAAAGCCGACCATGTGATAACTATCTACATGATTGGCGATTCCACCATGGCCAACAAGTCACTGGAAGCCGGAAATCAAGAAAGGGGGTGGGGACACATGCTTGGAGGCTTTTTTACTGAAAACGTACGGGTGGAGAACCATGCACTGAACGGGAGAAGTTCGAAAAGCTTCATAGATGAAGGCCATTGGGACGAAGTGGTGAAAAAAATCCAACCAGGAGATTATGTATTTATCCAGTTCGGACACAACGATGAAAAGCCCCAACCCGACCGTCACACCGAACCGGGTACAACTTTCGATGAAAACCTGCGAAAGTTCGTGCGCGAAACACGTGGGAAAGGCGGTATCCCTGTCCTGTTCAATTCGGTTGTACGCCGTAACTTCGGTGAGAACCCCAATGCCGTTTCTTCCGATGACTTCCGACCTGAAAAAGCCGATCCGGTAGAAGAAGGCGATACACTTGTAGATACCCATGGGAAATATCTCGATTCGCCGCGTAATGTAGCAAAGGAAATGGATGTCTGTTTCATCGATCTTAACAAAGCAACCAAGGAACTGGTGGAATCAATGGGTATAGAAGGTTCGAAAAAACTCTTCATGTGGGTCCGCGAAGGCACCTCACCCGCATGTCCCAAGGGGCGACAAGACAATACACACTTCAATGTGTACGGAGGGCGCAAGGTCGCTCGGCTGGCAGCAGAAGCCATCGAACGCCAGATACCCCAACTTGCCAAATACGTGCGCTACTATGATTTTGTTGTGGCAAAAGACGGGAGCGGCGACTTCTTCACTGTCCAGGAAGCCATCAATGCCGTACCTGATTTCCGCAAGAGCAACCGCACTACCATCCTTGTGCGGCAGGGCGAATACAAGGAACGGGTTATTATCCCCGCATCGAAAATCAACGTTTCCCTTATCGGAGAGGATGGAGCTGTCATTACCAACGATAACTATGCATCCCGGAAAAACATCTTCGGAGAAAAAATGTCTACTTCCGGATCGTCCACTGTCTACATTTATGCACCTGATTTTTATGCCGAAAACATTACTTTCGCCAATACAGCAGGACGAGTGGGACAGGCGGTGGCATGTTTCGTGGACGGAGACCGTGCCTACTTCAAGCAATGCCGTTTTTTAGGCAACCAAGACACACTCTATACTTACGGGAAAGAAAGCCGTCAATATTACGAAGCATGTTACATTGAAGGTACGGTAGATTTCATCTTCGGCTGGTCTACCGCCGTATTCAAAGATTGTGAGATTCGAAGTTTGGGCAACGGATACGTCACCGCTCCTGCCACGGACAAAGGGAAAGCCTACGGTTACGTATTCTGGCATTGCCACCTGACTGCCGAAGATGAGGCCACGGAGGTGTACCTCTCGCGCCCGTGGCGCCCGTATGCACAAGCGGTGTATATCGAATGCAGAATGGGCGGGCACATCCTTCCTGCCGGTTGGAACAACTGGCGCAATCCTGAAAATGAAAAGACCGTATTCTACGCCGAATACAAAAGTACAGGAGAAGGTGCCAATCCTACAGCACGCACGGCATACAGTCACCAATTGGTCGACATTGTAAAATACAACCCCGAAACCGTATTGGCAGGAGATGACGGATGGAATCCGATAAAAAATGGCAACAGCCTGTTAACCAACCTAAAAAGATAGATACCAAACAATCTATTCGGCAGGATTCCAATCGCTGCTTATAGCATAAACTCTTTCCACGGTAATCCATTCCGCTTCTTTTTCAGTAAGCTGTTTGACCCAGTTTACACGAGAAGCGGAATTTGCCCCTTCACCCCTATTGTTGAACTCAGCATAACGGGCTGTCTTTTCGTTCTCCTTGTTCCGCCAGTTGTCCCAACCGGCAGGAAGGATATGCTCGCCTAATTCACAATTCATGAAAACCGTAGATGCATAAGGACGCCACGGACGTCCTAAATACACTTTATTTACTTCCTTATCCGCCTCCAGCTTGCACCTGTTGAATACATAACCATAAGCAATCCCTGCGGGAGTAGAAGCTGCTGTCACATACGAATTGGCCTTACTATAAATAGTGCATCCTTCGAACCATGCAGTAGAAGGGCCGAAGATAAAATCGGTCGTACCTTCGATATAGCAATCTTCGAAATACAAGCGGGTACCTGCCCTCCCCGTATAAACGGTATCTTGGTTTCCCAAGAAACGGCAATGGATGAAACGCAGGCAATCGCCTTCGGTATGCAAAGCAACCGCCTGTCCTAAACGGGGTGCATTATTCTCAATAGTAATGTTCCGGAAAGTAATATAATTCCCTTCCACTTTCACCGTATAAGTGCGGAAAGTCCCCATGTTATTCATATTGGCATGGTCGGCATGCGTAATCACGGTTTGTTCCACATCTTCCCCAATGATTTCAATATGCTGTAGCCAGGACGGCACAACCAACTTCTCACGATAAATGCCTTTCTTCACATAAATCTTCACATCATAGTCCATAAAAGCACGGGCAGACTCCAGGGCTTCGGCAATCGTAGTATAATCACCACTATTATCCTGGGCGACCACCAACATCCTCGGTTCTACAAAACGGCGCTTCTCCTGTGGCAGGCGTTCCCATTCCAGACTTGCCAAGATAAAGGGGCCTACCGCTTTAGGATCATTGTCACGGATAGTCTCATTTATATAATAATCATAGTCACCCATACGATAATCCTTACCACCTAACCCTGCCACAGCACAAGCCCGAGTTATCGAAACCAACCCATCCTCGTCCACCTTGATGAATTCATTCAGGATACCTTCATATCCTTTTCGCGCTACACTGAAGTAAGAGGGGGCAATGTATCCCATGCGTACTGCCTTAAACAAGGCATACACAAACATCGCCGAGCAAGACGACTCCAAATAGTTTCCTTCTTCCCCACTCTTGTCAAGCACCTGATACCACAAACCCTCCGGACTCTGGTACTTTTTTAATGTTCTTGCCACCTGATCCAATATAGCCAGTACCGAATCCCTCCCGGATTCATGTGCCGGAATGTAATCAAGCGCATCTACCATTGCCATGGCATACCACCCCATAGCACGCCCCCAACTATGTTGTGACTGGCCTGTGGCTTTATCTGCCCATTTCTCACGCTTGCTTACATCGCACGCATGACGGAACAGACCGTTTGCAGGATCATACGTATGGCGTGCCACAATCTTGATTTGATTGACGACCTCCTGATAGTCTTCCGGTTTATTGTTACGAAAAGCATATTCTGCCAAATAGGGGACTCCCATATAGATGCCATCCAGCCACATCTGGTTGGGATACACTTTTTTGTGCCAAAATCCTCCATCCTCGTTCCGGGGCTGTCCGTCAAATTGCGTACGGATCAAGTCCAAAGCCTTTTTATACTTCGGATTCTTGGTCTGCTCGTAGATGCGGAAAAGGAACTTCCCGGAATTAATACGATCCAAACTGTATTCTTCCACCTTATATTTCTTAATGGTACCATCCGAATTGACCATCGTATCGGCATACGCCAAAGCATAATCATAAAACTTTGTATCACCGTAACGGTCATACACATCCAGCATCGCCCCCAATTCAAGCCCATGACAATAGTCCCATTTCAATGCCGGCTGGAAGTCGAGTTGCCACGATTCCGGATTCCGGACCATTTCAGACTCAGCCATGCGCACTGACCACGGCTTCTGCCTTTCGGGGAAATTGCTTTCTGCTTGCGCGTTGAAAAAAGCAGACAGAGCAATCCCCAACATTCCCAATAAAACATTCTTGTTTCTCATGCCATAAACAAATTATCTCCACCCAAAGATAAGAAAAAATACAAAACGGTATGTGGAATTTCTGTGCTTAAAAGCAGATTATTTATCCACAAAACCTCAATCACCGTGTGCGATAACGGCGAAAATGAGTTTTATTTGAACAAAGTTGGTAATTTATTCAAAATTCCATTGCAAATTAAAAGAAAAGGTTGTACATTTGGCGCAATTCATTCATTAACATTTATCCTAAATTACCATATTATAGAAAGATGGAACAAGTTTTTAGCTATATCATCGGACTGGGAGCAGCGGTGATGATGCCTATTATTTTTACAATCTTAGGTGTATGTATTGGTATCAAATTCAGCAAAGCCTTGAAAAGCGGTTTGCTGGTGGGTGTAGGTTTTGTAGGATTATCCGTAGTGACAGCCTTGTTGACCAGCAGCCTCGGACCGGCATTGAGCCGCGTGGTAGAAATCTACGGTTTGCAACTCAAAGTATTCGACATGGGCTGGCCTGCCGCAGCAGCCGTTGCCTATAATACTTCCGTAGGGGCATTCATCATTCCGGTATGTTTGGGAGTAAATATCTTGATGCTGTTGACCAAAACAACGCGTACAGTTAACATTGACCTATGGAACTACTGGCATTTTGCTTTCATCGGTGCGGTAGTTTACTTTGCCTGTGATAACATCTGGTGGGGATTCTTTGCAGCCATCGTCTGCTACATCATAACACTGATTGCCGCTGATTATACCGCTAAAAAATTCCAAAGCTTCTATCCGGGCATGGAAGGCATTTCCATTCCACAACCTTTTTGTGCAGGATTCCTTCCTTTTGCCATCGTAATCAACAAAATACTCGATAAGATTCCGGGGTTCGACAAACTGAACATCGATGCGGAAGGCATGAAAAGAAAATTCGGCCTGCTGGGTGAACCCTTATTTCTCGGCGTCATTGTAGGATGTGTCATCGCTGCCCTGTCATGCAAGGACGGGAAAGAATTGATGGACAAAATTCCTTATATCTTAGGGTTGGGAATCAAAATGGGAGCCGTCATGGAACTCATACCACGCATCACTTCCTTGTTTATCGAAGGGCTGAAACCGATTTCGGATGCCACGCGCGAGTTGATAGCACGGAAATTCAGGGGAGCCATAGGGCTGAACATTGGTATGAGTCCGGCATTGGTCATCGGACACCCTGCCACATTGGTTGTGTCACTGCTGCTGATTCCGGTGGTTATATTACTGGCTGTTATACTGCCCGGTAACCAATTCTTGCCATTGGCCTCATTGGCAGGCATGTTCTACATATTCCCCCTGGTTTTACCCATCACAAAGGGAAACGTATTGAAGTCATTCATCATCGGTTTCATAGCCCTGATGGTAGGCCTGTATTTCGTAACCGATTTGGCCCCCCACTTCACACAGGCTGCCAATGACGCGTATGCTATGACAGTAGCCAAAGGTAGCCCTGACGGCGCATTGAAAATCCCTGACGGTTTCAATGGCGGTGCACTGGATTTTGCTTCCAGCATTTTCTCGTGGATTATCTTCCACCTTACTTACACCTTTAAGTATATAGGACCGGCCATTTTGGTGGTATGTACCCTTTTGCTGATGATATGGAACCGTCGCGCAATCATCAAGTTCCAGAGAAAAGCGGCCGAAGGGAATATGAACAACAATATTAAAGAACAATAAACAAATATTTAAGAAAATCATTATGAAAAAATTAGCAATTGCAATGATGTTGGGTGCAGCGACCTTGTCGGGTCATGCACAAGTAAACGTACGTATGCAAACCGCTTGCAACCCACAAGACGTAAAGACATACGATACAGAACGACTGCGCAGCAGTTTCATGATGGATAAAGTAATGGCAAACGATGAAATCAACCTTACTTATTCCATGTATGACCGTTTCATCTTCGGTGGAGCTGTTCCCGCAACCAAAGAATTGACATTGGAAACATTCGATGCATTGAAAGCCCCGTACTTCTTGTTTAACCGCGAACTAGGTGTCATCAACACAGGAGGTGACGGTATTGTGACCGTAGACGGGCAAGACTATGAACTGGGATTTAAAGAAGCATTATATGTAGGACGCGGGAATCAAAAAGTGGTATTCAAAAGCAAAGATGCCAGCAATCCAGCTAAATTCTACCTCAATTCCGCATTGGCACACAAAGAATACAAGACACAGCTGATTACCATTGACGGGCGGAAAGGTTCGTTGAAAGCCAATTCATTCCCCGCAGGCAAAATGGAAGAAAGCAATGACCGTGTCATCAACCAATTGATAGTAAACAATGTATTGGAAGAAGGTCCATGCCAGCTGCAAATGGGACTGACCGAATTGAAACCCGGGAGTGTATGGAATACCATGCCGGCCCATATACATAGCCGCCGCATAGAGGCTTACTTTTATTTCAATGTGCCGGAAGGCAATATGATCTGCCACTTGATGGGTGAACCGCAAGAAGAACGTCTCGTATGGTTGGCCAACGAACAGGCTATCATGGCACCGGAATGGTCTATACACGCCGCTGCAGGTACAAGCAATTACATGTTTATCTGGGGGATGGCAGGTGAGAACTTGGATTATGGAGATATGGACAAGATTTCCTATACCGAAATGAGATGAACAGATTTGAAATCAAGCATAAACCTATTGACTAAAAGAATATTTATATCATGAGTAATTCCAATCAAACAGTAACTAAAATGAGCAATTATCGTTGGGTAATCTGTTCGATGCTGTTCTTGGCTACTGCCGCAACCTATATGGACCGCCAAGTCCTTTCGCTTACATACAAAGATTTTATTGCTCCCGAACTGAACTGGAGCGATGCCAACTACGGAACTATCACAGGTGTATTCTCGTTGGTATATGCTATCAGCATGTTGTTTATCGGGAAATTCATCGATAAAGTGGGTACACGACGCGGTTACCTGATCGCATTCGGCACGTGGGTGGTAGGTGCATTCCTCCATGCTTTCACCGGTATACTGACCAACGGTATCGTGAGTGGTGAATGGATGTTCACTTTCGAAGCCGCACGTGAAAATCTGGCTGCCATCAAGACGGTAGGTAATGTTGCCCTCGCCGTATCAACCGTCAGTGTATGGCTTTTCGTATTCATGCGCTGCATCGTGGCTATCGGAGAATCAGGCAACTTCCCTTCCGCCATTAAAATCACAGCTGAATACTTCCCGAAAAAAGACCGTGGCTTTGCGACCGGTTTGTTCAATGCCGGAGCACAGGTAGGTGCGCTGATTGCTCCGTTCATTATTCCAGGTATCGCACGGGCATTCGGATGGGAAATGGCATTCATCGTCATGAGCGGTTTCGGGCTAATTTGGATGATCATGTTCTACTATGTCTACGATCGTCCGAAAGACAGTAAACATGTCAACAAGGCAGAGTTAGAATACATCGAACAAGATGCCATCGCCGAAAATACCGTTTCCAAAGACAACAATGACGGACCTAAAATCGGGCTGTGGAAATGTTTTACTTTCCGCCAGACATGGGCAGTCATTTTCGGACGTTTCTTGCCCGATGGCGTGTGGTGGTTTTTCCTCTTCTGGGCACCCGCTTACATCCGTGATGTGTATGGATACAGTTCAGACTCTACCATGGGTATGATGCTCATTTTTACTCTCTATCTGATTTCCATGCTATCACTCTACGGAAGTTATCTGCCTACATTCTTCGTAGAAAAGCAGAAGATGGATCCTTACAAGGGACGCATGAAAGCCCTGCTCATCTTCTCGTTCTTCCCGCTTATCGGCCTGTTCGCACAAGCAGCAGGTTCCATATCATGCTGGTTCCCGATTATTATAATCGGTATCATCGGTGCCGCACACCAAAGTTGGAGTGCAAACGTATATTCGGTAGTAGGCGATATGTTTCCCAAATCGACCGTGGCAACTGTAACGGGTATCGGAGGTATGGCAGGCGGTGTAGGTTGCTTGTTCTTCAATCAATGCTCCGGTCTGCTATTTACCTATTCCAAAGAAAACAATATATCGTTCTTGGGTTTCCAAGGTATCGATGCGGGCTATATGATCGTGTTCATCGTTGCTTCCTTGGCTTATTTATTCAGCTGGATCATGATGAAGATTATGGTTCCGAGATACAAATTAGTTGAAGTATAAACCTCACAGGATTGATTTAAATTATCAATAACCTGTTTATTTTCCACACATGCCTGCATTATTGTTTCCAAAATGCAGGCATGTATTTATTTTAGGTATTTATATATCATTCTACACAACTCATGCCTACTTATGTTTACCATGTTGTGATATACGCTGAATATAAGAGGGTTAGAAGTCACGCTAAGAACTTAGATATGTACATCGTGTAAGGTTGTATATAATTGCCTTATTTTATTATTACTGTCCGATAAAACTTTTCCGAGTTTATAAAATTTAGGGCTGACTTCATTTGCGAGGTCAGCCCATTTTCGTTA